>JAIXVG010000311.1 GCA_027483145.1 Planctomyces sp. | reverse complement strand
TTCGAGGCTGGGCCGCGGCCGCTACAAGTATCGACTGCTGTTTCGGATTAAGGAAAAAACGGTGCAACTGCTGCGAGTCAGGCACGGGTCGCGAGATGCCATCACTCGCGAGCAGATTTGAGGGGATCTGGAAGTTCTCGACAGTTGGGCCAACTACGTGCAGACTGTCACCGATCACGCAAAATGGGGAGTGATGATCGTGGTGAACTTATCAGGCAGTTGCTCTCGCTCACTCCCGATGATCGGAAATCGGCGAAACAACTGCGATCATGTTCGAGTCCGTATCGCGATGAGATGCAGCGAATTCTCGGTTAGAGTCGCCGCGATCGTCGACCGAATGACGAACAACCGCCCGCAGGTTGATCCTGGCGGGCGTGAGTCTCTCGGCGATCACTCCGCTGGCTGCGGTTGCAAACCGTGCAGGAACTCGACCGCTTTGGAAGCATACCCTGAACGGCGAACTCCGACCGGAAGTTCGCGTCGTCCAGAGAAAATCTGCCGACATCGGCTGCCGTGGGTTCAGGAAGCAGATCAATTGGCCAGCTTGGCCACCACCGGAACGCAGACCGTGATTGAGAGCATCGAATGGTGACGCCGCAGGAGTACAAAATCGACTGAGGCCAAGGTGCTATATTCAACCAAGACTCCGGAAAGCCAACTCTTTGCCAACGACTCTCGTAGCACTCTGAGTCGCTGATCAGCCCGGACCGTCGTGAACCCACTGTCTGGTTCCACACACCACAGATTGGTCTCAGGGAACTCAGAATTCGCAGGCTGCTCAAACCTCTCAGATCTCGCATCTGACGTAGCCCATTGCTCGTGTAAGAAAATCTCGGTAGGTTAAAATTTGGGATCGACAAAAAATCGCTGAATATCTTCACCGAGGGAGACAAATTGTGGCCAAGAAACTCGCGTCCCTTACACAAGCAGCCCCTAAGGACCAAACGATTGACGCGCAAGGTGCTGCGGAGGCACTGGCCGCTAACCTGCCAATCGGTCTGTCAGCCCTTCCAATCAATGAACAACACCTTGATCAAGGACCGCCTACAGAGGCAATCCCAACTTCACCGACGGTGGTCAAGATTTGCGTAACTGGTGACCTCTTCTTCGAACGATTCCTCTGGACTGGCTTAAAAGGGCCTACTTCTAATTCTCTGCCTTATACTTCACCCGATGAGCTTAGAGACGCACAACCAACTAATTGGTTCTGGGAGCTTAGCGGTGCATCGCTTCACGCAAAGATCATTGATGCTTTTCTCAAGAACAGTGAAACGCTCAAACAGCGATACCAGATGATCGCGGGACCAAACACAGACATATTTTCAAATGTGACCCCCTCAGAGACAAAAGGGGCCATTCCGGTCTATATGCACCGCTTGTCCCCTTTCGCAGCAACCGAAAGCGACACGGATACTCCACCAGCCAATGCTGTCTGGAGAATCAAAGAATCATTCGGTGAGACTAGCTTGCAACAATCGCAGGGTCCATTAGACCACTGCTTTAAGCCCGAATCGCTTTCGGACGGTGTTACAAAATGGATTAATACCACCGCTCAAAACGAGCTGCTCAACGGACCGTCAGTCCTCGTCATAAATGATCGACTTGGATCGCAACCGCACCTGCACGGAACTCGCAGTATCTTCGGGAGAATTGCCGACGACTTAGAACGAAGGGCTTTTCTTTCCAAAGTAAGCAATCAACTGCTCATACTTTGGCATACACGGAATCCACTTTTCGCGGGCAATCCACTTTCAGAATTTCTCTCACGAACCCAATTGACTCGCTGCACAATACCTATCATCAACTACAATTGCTTGCGCGATAACGGTGTCTCACTTCGCTTTGACATGTCATATGAATCAACGATTCGGACTCTATTGGCCTCAAAAGGTCACGAGGCTATTCAAAGGCTACTGGCGTTTCCTCAGGTGTTGATACGCTTCGACTACGGAATCCTCCACATTACTACCGAGGCTGGTGGAATAATTCATGGAGTTGACATCCACGCTCAGAACGCTGGCCCGTATCGAACTACTCCGCACCAACATGGAATGATGACCGGCACAACGCCGCTGTTAGTTAGCGCGATTGTTCGTGAGTTTGTCGACTACATCTCCCATAGCTCATCTCACACAGTTTCCTCGTTCTTGGAAACATGCAAAAAAGTAAAACATCCGACGGTCATGAACAATACCATACTTGATCGTGCAATTGATACGGGACTTCTCTTGGCTGGACTTCACTATCGAAGGGGATTTGAAAGATACGAGCCGCTTCGTCCACTATCTCTGAACGGAAACACTGGAACGTTGTCTGTATACCAATCATTGTTCGAGGAGTTCAACAAGATTTCGAAATTCGGTAGCGACAGCGATTCGCGCCCCCGAATTCTCTACAAGCATTCAAAGGCGTCTTCTGACAGGCTTGCAAGGTTAAGCGTTGACTCCGACATACTAGGGCAGTCTCCGACCGGTAAAGCGAAGCTTCATACATTCAATCGAGTGTCGGTCGCAGATGCGAAAGGGATTGAGGAATTGAGCCCAGCACTCAAAGACCTTGAGATAGCCAACGTTACACTTGTTGACGCGGTGCTCCGGTGTGTCGTCAAATACGGCTTGGACCAAGTGTTTACACGCGATGAGATGACCGATGGGTTTATCGAAGAGCCTTCAGCGATCATCCCATACGTGTCGCTAGGCACTCATCTCACTATGGATTGGC
>JAIXVG010000576.1 GCA_027483145.1 Planctomyces sp. | reverse complement strand
TTCACGATTAGCTCGGTCTTTTGCTCCTTCCGCATTTTGTCCCGAAACGCATCTGCAAGTGATGTCTTGGCGTCGATTGGCAGTTCATCCACCATCACCCGGTTCTGAGCGTCAATTTCAACAATGATGGCAACACTTTCTAAATCTTCGAGCGACTGAATCGTCTGCGTAGCCCCCTTTTTGTCCTGATCCGAAGCCGGCGTCTCAATCGATTTCTGAATGCTGAACGAGGCTGTAATCATAAAGAAAATCAGCAGCAAAAACGTCACATCGACCATGGGAGTCAAGTCCATCTCCTCTTCGGCCGACTTGAACGTCCCTAGCGAGAATCCCCCCGCGTCTTCGCCTTCTGCTGTCTCGGCTTCAACTCGCTCTTCTTCACCGTCTTCGGCTTTTTCGTCTTCAAGTGCGGCCGCAAGCGGCTGAGGGCGAGTTGCTGGGCGCGGCGACTCATCTGCAACCCCGTCAGCATCGCCTGCACGACTGGCAGCCGCCGCTGGCGAAACAACTTCAGGAATGACCGGAATTTGCCACGGCGGCGTGGGGGCAAAGGCTGGGGATAAGTCTGCTTGTTGTTCGGCAGCCTGTCCATCGTGAACAATCGGCTCTTCAAGGGCGACCGGCTTGGCGCCGCGGACTACTGGTCGCTGAATGACTTCATCAGGGATCTCGAAGTCGATAATTGCCGGCGCAACGGGCTTGGCCGGTGTTGGCTTGGCTGCGGGAGATGCAGGCTCTTCCAGCGGGACCCTGGTTGGCCTCTGGCAGGTCGGGCAAGTCACAACCTGCCCCGCTTTGCGCGTGGTAATGCTCAAGAGGCCCTGGCATTCATCACAGCGAAATCGAATCGGCATAAACCCTCATCCCGTAGGGTCCGCTATGCGGACCATTCCTCAATCTGGCTTAACCTCCTACTGACGGGTCTCTTTCCCTTCGCGAACTCCCAAAAACAACTTCACTCCCGTTACCCCTCGAATCAATTGCCCCACTTCATCCACCACACCGTGCGGAACATCCCCCTCTGCTTTGAGTACCAAATTGGTTCGTCCCGACCGAACCGCATCTTCGACATATTGCTTGAGCTCGGCTGGTGTTGCCTCAGGTCCTCCCCCATCTCCCAGCAGTAATCGTGGTGCAGGATCACCAGCCAGAGGATTTCGAATCGTGACGATCACCGCCCCGCGTGAATCAACACCCGTACTGTGATTCGCAACCGGAACATCCAGATCGGGTGTCCCCCGCATCGTAGAACTGACCATAAAGAAAATGAGTAATAAGAACACGCAGTCAATCATTGGCGTGATATCAATATCAGCTTCGGGCGGCTTACTGCGACGAGGCAGCAAACCATCTCCTCCCCCGGCAAACAATGGTGATTGGGGCATACCCACTTCCTGCTAGAAACTGTTTCGCGTGCCCGGTTGATGCCGCTCCGACCGATTGAGAGAACAGAACGTACTAAGGGGGATCTTGGATCATCCTTCAAATCACACTGCGTCGCATCACGGGGGTCACTCTCTTCCCGCACTTGGCCCGGATTGGACTAGGCACTACTTTTTGCCAGCAACCGGCTCGAACACCTCCAGAAACCAGCCCAGGTGTTGCTGCACCGAGTCCTGTAGTTTACCAATTCTGACCTGAATTGATGTGACTGCAACAATCAGCGGAATCGCAATCACGAGGCCAATCGCAGTGGTAATCAGCGCAAGGCTGATATCGTTGGCCAACAGCGAGGGATCACTACCCGCTTTTTGCATCGTGGCAATTTTGCCGAAGGCGGCGATCATCCCGACAACCGTCCCCAGCAGTCCCAGCATCGGAGCCGACTTGATGACCATGTTGATAGATGACACCCGATACTCGAGATCCGCAATCACGTCGCGGGCAAAGGCTTCGCCAATCGATTGCCGCACTTTCCCAACTGGCTTTTCTCGATTCTCAAGTGCGACAAGTACAAGTTGGGGAACCGCTTTGCTCCAATAGGCAGGCGTATCGCAGACTTGAGCCGCCTGCTCAAAGTCTTTTGACTTCACCAGTGGAAGAACTTCATTGAAGAAGGCATCCGCTGCTGCGCTTGTTGGAAACTTTTTGGCCTGAATTCGCCGCAGAACGAGGATCGTGACTGCAGCCCCATAGATCGCAGACAACGCCTGCAATCCATAGATCATGTTTCCCGTTTGTTCAATAATCGCATTCAAGTCCATGCAAGTCGTCCTGGAAAAGTGCGGTTTCTTTGATCGTTGTTTCTGTTACGGCCGCATCGCGCTACTTGTTGGTCTAATAAACTGTCCAAAAACCCAGTTGGGCCTGTCCATGCTCCCCGCAGTTTCGAGTCATGCTCACTTCCGCTGAGCTGCAGGGCGCTAGCCCTCGATGCTTATTAACTGCTACTCAGTCCAAGTCTTCGATTCCCGGCCGAGCCGACGAGACCAATCGTCAGGTTCTTGTGATCAAGAGTTGAAACGTCCCCAAACCCAGCCACATTGACCCAACGCCAAGGACCGAAGCGGTTGAAGTAGTACCTCAAACGAGAATCTAACTGATTTGGACAACTTGTTCTTATAGACGGGGTTTTGCTTCGAGCGGGATTTGACGTGTGACGACAAACTCATACCCACTACCGGCCGAGCGAACTTCGAAATAGGTTCGCTTGATCTGTTTGGCGTCGAGCTTGTTAAAGTCTCGTTCCAGCCTCGCCAGCTTATCCTCTGTTGCTGCCGGATACACCTGCATCAACCGAGAATCTTGTCCGATTCTGATACCGGCTCGTTCAAACAGCTGTCGATCGGCCTTTTGCCGTTCGCCCGCTTTCCACGACATCGTCAGTCGTTGATCTCCGCCATCGGGCTTGATCACGGTGACCGTTGGCTGGCCCAGCCCCAGCTTCGATAAGATTGTCACTTGCCCATCGGGGTTGATGGCAGCGAGTTCGATTCCAAAAAAACCCAACTGTCGGGCATATTCATCGAGCCCTTCGCGATCGCTGAATCGAATGAACCACCGCTGCTCGCGGGAGATGCCCCCGACTCCCGGCCCCATCCCCAGACCTCGCCGACCGCTTCCCCGGCTGCTACCTTTTTGGCCAGCGTTTTGCACACCCGCTTCGAACTGCCGAGCAGCCGTTTCAGTCGCGGTCTCAGATAACTCCAACACCGTTTCGAGTGTCTCTGAAATGTCCGTTTCAGCAGACTGAATCTCAGCCGAAGTCGCATCGGCCCGCTCGGGGTCGGGCGAATCGACCCGCAACGTTTCGTCGGGTAACCCGTTGTCATCACCCCCGGGCATTTCCAATAGCTCTACCGGCACGGCCACCACGGGAGGCGGCTTTAGCGATGAAACATAAACCGTGGCTAGCGCGAGCACTGCCAGAACAAGCCCAGCCACGACCGCAATCAGCCACGACCAGACCTTGTCGTAAAGGGTCGTCTTGAGTACCGGCATCGGAGGCCTGATCGTCGCCGACATAACCACCTTACCTTAAACGGAGAGACTACACCTGACACACTAGTGCGAATGAACTACGGTTGAAGCGGTAAGTACTTTTTCGAAGTGAAACTTCTTCGTGTGGCACTGGCTTCGCCATTGCGCTGTAAACCGCAACATCCACATAAAGAAGCGATGATAGGACCAATCGCAACCAACCCGAATTCTGAAGCCTAACGATCCACTGGTTTGAACCAACAGCTATAAACGACTACCGAGTACCGGGCAATTCTTCACGGTCATCCCGCTCATCATAAGGTCGCACTTCCAGATACCACATTTTCCAACCTGCTTGTAAATCGGCTGCCCAACGTCGGATCCCCTCTTCGTCGGCACCTTCTGGTGGCGCGATCAAAACCGGTAGTCCGGTCGTGCCGTCAGGGCCTGACGGCTTACGGGCCAGCACACATAGCGAAAGACTCGCCTCCAGGGCCGCATCGCGATTTGCATCTCTCAGTCCGGCGATGAGCAGAGGCGCAACGCGCAGATCATCTGTTCTTCCTAGTGCCCAGTACACCGTTCGACGAACTTCATCGGAAGGATGATTGACCAAAGAGATCATCCGTTCTCGCTGGGCGATCAATGCAGCTCGATTTCCCAATTGGACCGATTCGACAATCGCCGCCTGAACCTGAGGGATATTCACCTCTTGTGGCTGCTCGAGCTTTTCGAGCAGTATCGCAAAATCTGATTTTGGCTGCTTCGATTGCGCAGGGACCTCGACCACAGGATTCAATCCTCTCCCCCCAGCCAGCAATCCTCCTCCAATCCGCGGTAATGATGGCGAAACTAATTGCTTTGTTGGCCTCACAAGAAACAACATGGCCAGGCATGTCTCAGCTTGCCCAAATTCGGCTTCGAAGTGCCCCTTCCATGTCCCGTTCAGCCCCTGCGAGCTCACCAGCAAGCTGGTCCCATTCGCGTACCAATCCTCACCATTGATCACTTCATCCTGACTGAGCGCACCATATCGCTCGAGCGAGTACATGCTGTAAATCGCGTGAGGCCCTCGATCGGGTGGTGCAGATTTCACACTAAACGACCGTTCAATATACTCTTTCGTTTTGCGGATCGCTGAGTCCAATGCACCCAGGGTCACCGTTGTTTTGGGACCAGCCACAACCGGGCCTCCCCGTTCATTCGGAAGTCGTTCGAGGACTGATGGCATCCCTTTTTTGACCGGCTCAAGCCGCTGTGCTGCAGTCGCTTGCGCGGCACCAGGAAAAAGGATCAGGCGAATCAAGCGGAGGTTGCACGCTCCAGCGAGCGTCATCCCCATCGTTGATACCTTCTTGGTGCTGACTCGATAGGCAAACCCACCATCAGAATTTTGAGTTTTGGTATGCCACTCGGCTGCTTTGCCCCACACCTCTCCAGGAATGGCAATGCCTGATCGAGTCGCCGCCCAAAGCCCCAACAGCGAGTATTGAGTGACGCTCGTATCCCCTTGCTCGGTGGGACCGTCGTTCGGGTAGCTCCACGATCCATTGTCCCGTTGTGACTTCATAATGAAGTTAGCGATGACTTCGATTTGTGGTCGGTACTTAACCGGATCAACTGCCTCCAGCAGCATGATGTCGACGGCCGAGTCGTAACCAACTTGGATTGAATTCAGATTGGGATGCCCATACTCGCCACTTCCGCAGGAGAGTTGCACTGCGGCCACTCGTTTGGATATCCGCGGATCGGTCGATGCGACCCCCGCCTTAACGAGTGTGTAGGCGATGAGCGATTTCACTCCATGAGTCGGAGCTGTCTGAACATCGAGAACTGCGACTGCTCTGCGAATCGCAGCATTGGCTTCTGGCGAAAGGGGTTCGGCCGCAAAGAGCACCGCCTGGCTGTCCCCCCCAGAAATGCCACACTGGGAGGTAAGCAGGATGAGCGCAATCAGCCAAAGGAGCCGCAACGAACCGAATGCCGGCATGGGACATTTCCGAATACCCGACTGGGCTTGCTCGCAGCCGAGTGGATCGTCGGTTGGTGTCGGTCGTACGAGAGCGAGTTCAGAGAGGCCTTGGGTCCACATCGCTGGCTCCATAACTGGATGCCGTAACAGGGGCTGGTTCGGAAATGCAGGAACAACGGCGATCGATGGCCGCGCCTAACTGGCTGCCAGCGGCCCAGCCACTAACCCGATCGATCCACTTATCCTTTGTTACCAAAGTCGGTCGGATTGCCGAACAATCCCCCAGGAGTCTTACCCCCTGTTCCCCCGCGGAGTGGTTCACGCCGCTTCCGCTCGTAGGCCTGGCCCCCACCGGGAGACATGTCCTCGTCCTTTTTCGGAGCTTCTACTTCGGGCTTGGGCTTTAGCGCCTTCAGTGACAGGCTGATCCGCTGACGTTCAGGATCGACTTCCAGAATTTGAACTGTCGCCCGCTGGCCAACTTTCAAAACATCATCAACCCGCTTAACGCGACGGTAGTCGAGTTCGCTGATGTGGACCAGTCCTTCGATCCCAACTTCCAGTTGCATGAACGCACCGAACTCGGTCACGCGGATGACGGTCGCTTCGACATTCTGACCAACACTGTACTTGGTCTCAATCGCAGCCCATGGGTTCTGCGTCAGTTGACGCATCCCAAGACCAATTTTCTGCTTCTCGCGGTCAAGTTGCAGCACGATGACATCGATCTGCTGTCCTTCGGCCAAGATTTCTGACGGATGTTTGACGCGTGTCCAACTCATCTCGCCAATATGCAGGAAGCCGTCGGCTCCACCTAAATCGACAAAAGCGCCGTAATCCTTCAGAGTCTTGACAGTCCCCGCGAACTGCTGGCCTACTTCGACCTTCTGCCAGAAATGAACGGCTGCCTCTTTGCGCTGAGCGATCAACAGCGAGCGGCGGCTGACGACAATGTTTCGCTTGGCCGGATTCACTTCAACAATTTGAACCGGGAACTTCTTCCCGACATACTCTTCCATCGACCCGATCTGACCGACATCAACCTGACTGGCAGGGAGGAAGGCTCGCATTTGACCAACAGCCACGTCGAGGCCACCCTTATTGGTCTTGGTGACGAGACACTCGACGATTTGCCCAACCGCCAGTTCATCCCAGTTGCCACGAACCTTGCGAGTGCTCTTGGGAAGATGAACCAGAACAAGGCCTTGAGCAGCGTCGTACTTATCGACCACAACCAGGAACTCTTCCCCCACGTTTGGCAGCTTCCCCTGAGGGAACTCTCGTGACGAAATCATGCCGGGAGACCTGAAGCCCAAATCGACGAAGACGTTTTCTTCAGAGACCGATTGGACCTTGGCCTTCAGCTTGGCGCCAGCCTGAAGCTCTTCTTCTGATTGGACAGTGACGGTCACACTTGGCGGTGGTGTCGCTGTTCCATCGGCGCTTGCAACCGCAGCTGGCGCGCTGCTCATGGCCGCTTCCAACTCGGCTTCGAGATTGGGGTCGAGTTCGGTGTGACGCGGCGGCAATTCGACCGGGCCACTTGAGACAACCTGCGGAATACTGACCGGGGCAGGAGCCGGAGCATCGGCAGCCCCTTCGGCTGATCCTGATGGAGCTAATGGTGCAGGGGCTGCTTCAGAAGGATACATCGCTACGGGCGCGACATTCGTGGGCATATAAGTTGGGTTGAGCGTGACCTTGCGCGGTGCCGCTTCGGTCGTAACCGAATCGCTGATGGCCGCTTCTGCCACTGGTGCACTCTCAGTAGCAGGCTCACTCTCAACTGCTGGCTCACTCTGAACAACGGTGGCCGGGGCCGAGGCGACCGGTTCAGTTGCCTCGGATTGGACCGGTTCTGTTGGGAGGTGATCACTCACCATTTGGCCATCAACTTCTTGAGTCATGTTTTCAGGAGAATGCTCAGCCATCGTCGCTACACCCAGTTAATCGTGCCGATCAAAAACTATGTCGGCGGAGTTACTCATGCGTTGAGACACCAGTCAGAATGGACCGGGACAACGCCGCCACAATACCCATTCCCTCTGCGGGTTGCCACTACCGAGTCGACCAGAACGGCTGACTCGGGAATTTGGCTCCCCCTCTACCCTATCTGGAGGGGTTGCGCGAAATTTGTTTATCAGCCTTTTCGGGCCGTCACCTGAGATGCCGTTATTCCGATGCTGGAAGCCGATTTGCAGCCGAATCGCAGGCAGAAATCACCCCCTCCAACAGGGGGCGTAAGTCGTCTGGCCGGTCGTAAAGTGCCCATGAACCGGGGGGGCAGTGGGCAAAGGTCTGCTGATACCGGGGGCTGCTGGCCTGTTCCCCCCGGACGTTTCGAATGAAGACCGCGGCAATCTGCTGCGGCCGCTGGGCCAAAAGCTGAGCATAGATTTCCGGGTCCTGCTCGCCAGAATCGCCGATGAGGACGAATCGGCGGCCGGGAAACGAGTTCAGGATTGGCTCAATCGCGGCCCATTTGTGAACTTTTTGCGGGCTCATTCCACGCAGTTTGCGGGCGGTTTCGCGAACCCGAAAGCGTTTCAGATGAAATGACCCTTGGGGGTACCCCTCAGCATTCCAAAAATCCTGCAGCGGCCCGTAAAGCTGCCACGGGCTGCCGCTGACATAATGGAAAACGACGCCGCGACCGGCGCAGTCTTGGTAAAGTGCGGGCATTCCGGGGATTGGTACAAACTTGCGAGCGAACGTGTTTTGGAAGAGATCGCGGCGGTTCGGAACGTTGCTGTGTTTAATCGTGTCATCGACATCAGAAATAATCGAGACGCCGGTCGGAGCGACAAACTGAATCGCCCCGGTGAAGACTCTCGAATCTTCCGGCGGAAGGTCGGCTGGAACCGACAGCCAGGATTGAGATGCAGGGGTAAACCCGGTCAATTCACGAATCTCGGTCCCGGTGAGCTGCACCATACCCGAAAACAAACCGGCCGACTCCGATTTTCCGGCTGGGAAAACACGCGGCCCCAGCCTTACGGTAACACTGCGCTCGCTGGCGGCGTCCAGTAAAAACGGGCCGAGGCGTTGCCGAAAGTATTCGTCACCCAATCGGTCGACGCGCATCGCATGTCGAATGACCGCTGCAACTGTGTTACGCCGAAACCAGTTGGCTCGGGCGGAATGGATTCGGCCCTGGATTTTGAGCTGCCAGGTCGTGGCGAGCCAATCGAACTGATTGGCCCCATCGACATGCACTTTAACGAGTGATGGATCAACCATCGGGACTGCATAAGATGGATAAAGAACGAGCGTTTCGTCGCGGGCTAAGCCGGGTTGATCGCGTTTTGCTCGGCGAAAAAACACAGGCAGATCCTTTGGAGGCTATTCAGCACCCCCAGACTCAACACCGGGCAGCAAGTCGACATTGGAATTGGTCAATCGTAGGCCGACATATGTTACTCGCTGCAGGCAAGGAATTCACTCAACCCGGCGGCCATTCATGAAGAAAACGGGGGGAGGGGAATTGCGGCCGCGTCTTAACGATTTTTGCTGCACTCGTCGTTTTTTTGGCCATGGTTCCGTCAACAAGAGCCGGAACGCGATAGCGTCCGGTTGAGTTTGTTGATTTAGAACCGATCCGAATACCCGGTGGACAGCCCGTTCCTGGCGATGCGATCCTTGTCACATCAGTCACCGAGGCAGGCCCGAAGGGATTGATCGCGGCGATGAGATCAAAGGGGTCATGACTCGTTGTTGTCTGGATTATTGCTGAAGCGAACTTGTGGTCGGCGACACGGGTTGATGTTGGGGGCAAGGCCCAGACGCTAGCACCACTGACGCAGGCTATCGAACGAGTCCTGAGCCCTTTGATGTGCCCTGAATGCGTTCCCTCCGTCGTCCCCAGCACATTGGCTGGGACAACTGCAAACCCGAAATGATGCTAGACCTTTGAGTCTCCGCCGAATTCGTTCAGCTTTCGTCGGCCGTCATGTCGCCAAACCCCTCCGACCACTCCATACGATCCAGAACATACTCGTCAATACTGAAACCGTCCAAATAGTCTCTGAAACCAGAGCAAAGCGAGAGTTGAGCCCTGGCCGCTTCAGCCAGACTTTGAGACGAGTATACACCACAAAGCTTTATATCCTCTGATTCCTCGTCTTCTCTGACATGATGTAGCAAGTACACAACCATCACTCTCACTCCATTTCTATTCAAAAGACGTTTCCCACCACTTTCTTTTGTTGTGTTCGCTTTTGGGGCCCTTGCTCCAGTCGCCTTTTCCATACTTGTTGTTTAGCAGTCTCTCAGCAAACTCGTTTCCACTCTCGGCGGGGTGAAGTGAAACGTCGTAATCCCCTCTTGTGGCAAGACCACACCGGTAGGCTCCAAAGCAAGCCAACCGGTGCCACCCTGCGTTCCTCGGTTTTCATCCTGCAAAATATGCGGACTAATATCTTGACCACACGCGGCAAGAGCCTGCCCTACTTGACTGAATATTCTGACCATACGCCCTTTTCTAACCGACGAAAAAAATGAGTTAATTGAATCTCTCTTGCCGAAATCGCGGCACACCGCCCTCAAGATCCTTCATATTCTCGTCCTCCTCAACTATGGACCCTCGCGCAATCTCTTTTTTTAACGCAATGTCAAAAAGCAAATCTTCATCAAAAAAACGAACAACGGTCCATTGGAAGTAAAGCGAGCCAGTACGACTATATGCTAGTAATCGGATTCTTGGCATCGGGCGTGGTGTTGTTGAAAAGAAACGCGTTAATGGCCTAGAGCGAAACACAAACTGTTTAGTTGTGTTGGCGTGAATAAATCGTAAGAGATTGCGAGACTCGCTTTGTCCAAACCTATAAGTCTTTTTTATCAATCTGACTTTACGTTCTTTGCTTGAGTCACTTGTGCTCGCCCATTCAGCCACAGAGACGACAACGCTATCCACTGCGTCAAGGTTCGGTAAGGCATCATTCAATCTGTAAAGTCGCCAGACAAGCCAGGGAGAAACCAGGACAGTTAGCGTAATCAGGAACCACAGGGTAGTACTCCGCGCGGACATAGACCGATAATTGGAGAGATAACTTCTAATCGTTGTGCTAGCAGCAGTATTCCTAGAGTCTCGTCGTTCGTTTGTCATAGTCTTCACTTCAGTCAACCCCCGGTAGAGTGGGTCCTTCCTGATAAGTTGGTTCATACATTTTGCCGTCATGATCACAGTGTCTTGGCATCGCGATCGATGCTGAGGCACCGTATTGTCCCTCATCGTTCGGGTCATACTGATAGTCTTCCGGAATGGGGGGCGACGAATGAACCATTTCCCCATTGACAAAGAAGTCATCGATAAAGATCGCTCCTTCGTCTCCATTGGTGCCTAGAGGATTGATCCTCAGCCAGCGGTGATACGGTTCTGGACCATCTGGAACGTTGGGAACTTGTGCATACCGAACGCTGCGAGCGAAGCACTTTGATCCGACTGCTCCAGGTTTTGAAGACGGAACCGCCTGCGTTACTGCCGCCTTATAGGCATACACCCAAGCTTCGCATAAGTAGCCGCCAAATCGATCTTCTTGCCAACTCGTTCCTTTTAGGTCACGGCGAGCCATTATGAACAGATACGACCGAAAGCTAAAAGATGCGCTTTTCATCAGTGTGTGTTCAATTGCGTCGGCGATGCGTTTTGCATCTCGAGTGCAATCGGATTTGGAACATTCGCAATTCTCCTCCTGACGTGAATCACAAGTCGCCAACAATCTTCGGCGTAACTCGTCCGCCCCAGCCTTGATCTTATCATATTGCTCTTGCCTCCATTGTAGATATTCAGATAACAACGCTCCAATTGGATTGAGTGCGGTACCTCTGTCACCATAGAGGTTTTCAGCTAAACCGAACGAGTCAACTCCTCCCAGCACAAAATACGCCCGATACAAGCTCATGCC
>JAIXVG010000342.1 GCA_027483145.1 Planctomyces sp. | reverse complement strand
GTGATGCGGTCGGCCTGTGGAGAGTTGGAAATCATTTCTTGTGCGAGGCCGACTGCATCGGGGAGGTCGAACAGAATACCCCGTAAATGGCTGTATCGCTGACAGGCTGCTGTGACCAGGTGGCCTGTGGCCCCACCCAGGTCAACGAGTGTTTTGAATCGGCTTAGGTCGAACGCGTTGACGACAGCGGGTGAGCTCATGACGCCGAAGCCGTTCATCCCCATGAGAAACTCGCGCGCGGCCTCATCGGTTTTGAAGAAGCTGCTGAAGATTGGCCCCTCCCAGCCATAGGTTTCCTGCCAGCGGTGATGGCCTTCGCGAATCGCTCCTTCGAGGTTGGCCCAGAGTTTCCAGGCGACGTCGTTACTGTATTGGATGTAGCCGGTCATTCGGCGGGGGCTGGTTTGCGTTAGATAGGTTGTCGACTGGGGCGAGTTGGCATAGGCTTCCCCGAACTTTTGCAACAGGCCAAGTCCAACGCAGGCGTTCAGGAGTCGCTCGGTTGCGTTTGGTTCGAGGGAGAGTTGCCGGGCGAGTTCGGCTGCGGTGAGTTGCGAAGCAACGAGGGCATCGAAGACCCCCAGTGAGACGGCTGCAAACATGGTTTTGGACCGCCGGAACGCTTCTAGCAATTCGAGTACGATGGTGGGGTCGGGGGTCGAAATGTCTTGAGGTTGCATGGGGTAGCCTTGCGGATGGTCGATGATTGATGGGACGGTAAGTTTCGCAGGATCGGAATTGTTTGGCTACAGGGAAGCGGTCCAGTCGATATTGAGTTGGGGCAAGGGAATTCGCTTTCCAGAGAAATGGCGGGATTGTGCGGACGAAGTTGGCATTGATAATTCCGACCCTTGATCGATCAGGGGCTGAGAAGCAGCTTGCTCTGCTGGCGACCGGTCTGCCCCGAGACGAGTACGAGATGCGAGTCTTTGCATTAACGCGCGGAGGACCTTATCTCGACTTGCTTCAGCAGCACGATGTTCCCGTCACAGTGCTGCAAAAGCGATTCAAGATTGACCCGTGGCTAATCGGGAGGTTGCGAGCAGAACTGACGGAGTTTCAGCCGGATATCATTCATACTTGGCTGTTTGCTGGGAATGCCTACGGACGGTTTGTCTCTCGTTACGTCCCGGCGGCCAAGGTCGTTGTTTCTGAACGCTGTGTCGATAGCTGGAAGCGGCCGTGGGAGCATTGGGTTGATCGTTGGCTGGCACCCGAGACCGATGTGCTGGTGGGGAACTCTTTCAGCGTTGCGGAGTTTTATGCAGGGCGGGGAATCGTCAAAGAGAAGCTGCGAACGGTTTTCAATGGGGTTGAGCCGATTTCGCTTGATCGGGCCAGTGGGGGAGCGCTAAAGGAAAAGCTGGGTTGGCCTCAAGAGTGTTGGGTTGTGGGGTTTGTGGGGCGATTGGCGGCTCAGAAGCGGGTGGATGATTTGATTTGGGCAGTGGAAACACTGCGACAGATTCGACCCCAAGTGCGACTATTGATTGTGGGTGATGGTCCGGAGCGGGGACGACTGGAGAAGTTTGCTGCCGCGGTCGACTGTCAGAATCATTGTGCCTTTGTGGGACATCAAGCCCGCTCCAGCGATTGGATGGGGCTGTGCGATGCGATCTGCCTGCCAAGTTCGTTTGAGGGGATGTCGAACACGCTGATGGAGGCGATGTCGGCTGGCGTGCCGGTGTTGGCATCGGACATTCCCCCGAATCGAGAGCTGATTGCGCATCAGCAATCGGGGTTGCTGTTTCAGGTCGCAGATCGGGCGGCTTTGATTGAGGGGCTGCGGCTATTGGTTGATCAACCCGATGTTGGGTTGCGACTGGCAGAGGGGGCGTCTCAGGCAATGCGCAACAAATTCAGTGTTGCGCAGATGGTGGCTGGGTACCGGGCGATTTACGAATCGTTGCGGTAGAGGCCGGTCTTGATGGGGGCAGGGGCGGTCACGGGCGACAAGTGTAAAGACCTCGTCAGGCGCTAGATAGCTTGATTGTGGCTGACTTGTGCCTTCTTGGTGTGCACTTGTGCCCGTAATTAAGGCTTGTTTCGGTTGATGTACGCGGTTTTTTGCTGATTTCTGAAGGCTCGCGGGGTTGGGCCGGTTTTTGCAGCGTAGGGAATCGCTTAGAATCAGGGCAGTGATTCCGCAAGCTTAGCAGTACTGTTTTTTTGTTCAGAAAGCCCAGAAGTGCCTTCGACGATCGCCTTTCCCACGGCTGCAGTGCGGCCCGAAAGCTCGATTTTGCAGTCGATGATCGGCAGCTCCGACGCGATGTCGGATGTCTACCGGTTGACGCGGCAGGTCGCACCGACATCGGCCACGGTCTTGCTAATGGGCGAAACGGGGACCGGTAAGGAGTTAGTCGCGAAGGCCCTCCATGAGTTGAGTCCACGGGCCACGGGACCGTTTATTCGAGTCAATTGTGGTGCGCTCAGCGAAAGCCTGCTCGAAAGCGAGCTGTTTGGCCACGTTAAGGGGGCCTTTACGAGTGCTAACGAGAACCGAACTGGGCGGTTTGAGGCGGCTCACGGGGGAACGATTTTTCTCGATGAGATCAACTCGATGAGCTACACGCTGCAGGTGAAACTCTTGCGAGTGCTGCAGGAGCAGGAGTTCGAGCGAGTTGGTGATACCCGCACGATTCGAGTTGATTGCCGGATTGTTGCAGCGACAAACCGCGATCTGCTTGATGAGATTGATGCTGGTCGTTTTCGCGAAGACCTCTATTACCGCCTGAATGTGGTCCCTATTTACCTGCCGCCGCTGAGGGATCGGCCTACTGATATTCCAGAATTGGTGGCATTTTTTGCCCAGCGCTATGCCGCAGCCAATAACCGGCCGAATCCCCGGATTCTGGAAGATGTGTTTCATGCGCTAAAGAGCTATGCGTGGCCGGGCAATGTGCGAGAGCTGCAGAACTACGTCGAGCGGGCGATTGTTTTGGCCAGTGGAGAGCAACTGGCACTTGATCTCTTTCCGCCGCACGTTCGAGGCCTGGCCCCAATTCGGTTGAGCCGGAGCAGGTCAAGTAACTTGGAAACGTTGTGTACCGAGCTGGTCACGCTGGGGATCATGGATGCGGGGGAGGACTCGCAGAACGTTTACGACAGCGTTGTTTCGACTGTGGAAAGAGAGTTGATTCAGCAGATATTGCGGACCTGCCAGGGGGTCCAGACCAAGGCTGCCACTCGCTTGGGAATTAATCGGAACACACTTCATAAGAAGATCAGCGACTACCACCTGGAAGGGGAAGTTCGGTAGTTTCGCCGCGAGGCGGTGGAACCGGAAACTGGTGGCGAATCGGGTTGGCAATCGTGACGTAAGTGTCTGTTCGGAATAAGTTTAACTGCAGTCAATGGCTTCGCCTTAACGTATAGCAGTTCCTGCGGTTGTGCTCGGTCGGGCTTCGTTATCAGCCGAGAAACTGGCTTCATGCATCAAAACGCCACTAGTCGGCGTTGGCTTGACCCGCCAAAATAGGAGGTACTCACCAGTTCCCGCTAATGTTGAACGGAAGCGAGAGTGAGGGGAGAGGGTTGGGCCGGGCTAGGGCAGAATCAAGTGGCACGAGTTCTCACTGTAGGCCGTTCCGATTTTCCTCTGACGCAGTTGGCTCGCTGGCGAGCGGGACTGTCACTCGCGACTTATGTCTCTGTCCTTGCAGTTCCGCTGTTTATTGGGCATTGGACGATTGAACTCCACGCTCAGCAGGGCTGGGATGCTCCGCCGGCTCAATACGCCCCGTACTCAGTTGGGCCTTACGTTGTCCCTGGGCCGTGGATGCGTGGGCCGGTTCCTGCTGCACCCGCCTTTGGTCCAGTTGCTCCGTGGGCTTATGAGAGGGGGCCGTACCTGGCTGAGCCATTCGCGGACCCCTACTCGGGAGTCCCGGCATTAAGACCTGGCGGTGATCAGCGGCCGTTCGCGGGACCGGTGACTCAGCAGCCGTTGACGCCAATTCCTGACAATTTGAACTCTGGCAGGGGGCCGCTGGCGGCGGGACCTTTTGCAGAGCCGTTGGGGACGACACGGCTAACGATGCCCGAGCCCGGGGTGCAATCACCAAGGACAAATTCGGCTGGCCCGTTCAATTGCCACGTTGTCGTGACCGAGGAGTTTTTGAATCGACTGGCCGCTCGGGAACAGCAAGAACCGGGTGCGGTCCGTGATAACATTTTGGGTGCAGAGGTTTTTGGCGAACAACGAACGCGTTCCAGGTTAACGCTTGATCTGATACCCAATTCTGGAGCAGTGCAGGCCAACTTCATGCTCGATGGGACCACGGATGTTTCGACTGTGGGGATTACTCCTCAGGCCCAGGTCGGGACCGTTGGGCAGCAGGAGTTTCGCGCTCTCAAGGAAGTTCGGTTCGATGGCCGACAGTTGATGACTCGGGCGGCTCAAGTGAATGCACGGGCGACCAATGTTCCGATTGGAGCAACGACTCCATTATCGGGGAGGCCGTTGCTGGGTCCTATTGCTGAGCAGTTGGCATTGCGAATTGCGCAGCAGCGCCGACCTGAGGCAGAAGCCATCGCCCGCGATAAGACAATGACCAAGGTCTTTAACGAATTCAATCAGCAGGTTGATCAAGGCCTGTACGAGGGGAACGAGTCAATTGGAGTCGTCTTTGCGCGGCTCGATAAAGCGGGGCTTACCGCAAAGCGTGAAATTTGGGATAGCACCGATCGCCATGCGCATGGAGGGTTCTTTTGGGGGAGGACTGACGAGCCACCTACGATTCGCCCCCTTCCCTCGGAGCAGATTGAAGATCATGCGATTAACTTCTATTTTCACGATTCGGCCCTGAATGCGCTGGCGACTAAACTCAATTTGGCTGGGACCACAACGACGGATAAGCAGCTGCGCTCGCAAGTTGAACAGCTCAAACGGATGTTGCCATTGGTGGTGACCGAAGGAGAGGCAGCCGCGCCGACTGGCCTGGTTGGGATGGCAGATGTCGAGACCGAGATTGAGCTTGATCCAACTGACCCGTTGAAGTTCGAGTTTGTGCGGGACGAATTGTTGATCACGATTCAGGCCAAGTTTCGTCCTGCAGGCCAAGACCTGTTGCCGGCGATGAAGGTTCAGATTCCGCTTAAGCTGCAGATTCGAGGGGATCGGCTTGAACTGAGCTCGAGCGGAGCGAGGGCAAGGTCGATTGATCGCTGGGAAACCGTCGGTGACGGTACGATCACTGAAAAGCTGGTCGAGAAATCGATTAACGACAGCATGCCGCCGTTGTTTTTCAGCAGGGAGTTGCCCCCCGGAACCTGGAAGGGGACCGGCCCGGCCCCGCAGGTGACCGGCCTGAGGGCCTACGACGGCTGGCTGATTGTGTCGCTCGATTAGATCGGAATGCGGTTGGTGGAGCGCCGACGCATGGGATCGACTGCAAAATTCTTGGCTGCAGCGGCAATCGTGGGCTGAGCGATGTGCGAGGGAGGGGATGGCACGGGGCTTGGCTGCCCGGCCAACAGTTGGCAGGGCCACCCAACGCATTCGCTGAGGGCCAACCGGAATCGCGAAGCGTATTCTCGGGCGATCGCTTTCGCACGTGTGGTTTCGATAAGGAGGAAACCGGTTGTGCGGAATGGTTCGAAGAGATCAATTTGGGGGTTTGGGTGGGTTCGGGGTTTCCTGCAGCCCGCAGAGACCGTACACTGTGCGCAATCGGGAGGGTGTTCGGGCAAGTAACGCCCAGATCCTCTTCTGAGACTTGGGCTAGTCGACCTCAACCGGCCCAGAACTGGCCTGTTTCCGGGCAAGAGTTATCCGTGAGCGTATGGTGAATACGAGCGGTCATGACACGGAAAGGATTTCCTGATGCCGTTTAGGCCGCTCCGTTTTTTGCATGCAGCGAATCTGCGGTTGGGAAATCCGATCGCACGGACAGGGGCATTGCGTGAGGCATGGGGGCAAATCGCCGGATTGGCGAGCGGGTCCTCGTGGGATCGACTGGTTGATTTGGCGATTGCCAAAGACGTTGATTTCCTGCTGTTGACGGGGAATAGCTTCGACTGGGATCAGAAATCGGTCTTTGCCGATGCTTGCCTGAGGCGGGGCTTTCAACGTTTAGAGGATGCGGGGTTACCAGTCTTTGTGGCACCAGGAGAACTAGATCCGGCTGCTGCTTGGGACGAGATTCCGCTGCTTCCGGAAAACGTGACGGTGTTTCACTCGGCCAGTGACCGGCCAGTTGATCTGACGCACGGCGGGCAAGTTTATGCGAGTATCTTTCCGGTTGATCAATCAACGCGGATCGACCCACCCGAACTAGAGCGGTTGCGGAGCCGCTCACTGCGCGGGCCACAGCTTGAGATTTTTACAGTTGGTGCGTTTTGCTGGAACGGAGCCTATTCGGGCCAATTGCGGACCGAGCGGAAGTACCTCTCGCTGCATTACTTGGGACATGGGTTTCGAGACCGGGAACTGACAGAGCGTTACCTGCCGCTGACCGAAGGCCGGATCGCTTGCGGGACCGCACCACAGGCACTCGATCCTCGTTTGCAGGCCGCATCGCCAACGCAAAGTCCTGATGGTTTTGGGACGCTCGTTGCGGTGGATGCGGGTGGGCGAATGAGCGTGGAATCGATTCCACTAGCAAGTGTGCGCTGGGCGAGTTACGACGTTTCATTAACGGGGCTGGCCTCAGTTGATTCGCTGGTCGAGCAGATGCTGGCAAGGCTGGAACGGGATCCGCGCCTGGGTCCAGAAGCACTACGAATCGTCGATTGGAAGTTTGTCGGAGTCGGTCGTGTCGCGGTGAATGTCGATACGGTCGAAGAGTGCCGAGCGCTCAGCGAGACGTTGCAGGAGTGGACCGAGCAACTTGATCTGCCTGCTTGCCAGCATCGGGTTCACCCGTATCGCGGCGAGTATTACGCAGGGGGGGACCAATCCGATTCACTGGGTGAACACTATCAGACCCGAATGACGGAAATCACCCGCGCGGAAGGTGCTGAGAGCCAAGGGTTGATTGCATCGCGAGCACCTGAGGTGAAAGCGGTTTCGCCGCTTTGGGTCGATCGATTTCAGGCAATGGCCTCGGAAGTCGATCGGCAACGAGTGGTTAGTGAAGCGCAGTACTTTGGGCGGCGCTGGTTCTCGGATGTGACAGAGGAGCCTCGAGCATGAGGTTATCTCACATCGAGATCGAACGGTTTGGCGTTTGGGAAGGGTTACAACAACCGCTGTCCGAAGGGGGCCTGACAGTCTTGTATGGCCCGAACGGGACAGGGAAATCGACCTTACTGCGGTTTGTGCGATCGGTTCTATTTGGGTACCAGCCCGAAGACCGTAACCTGGCTGAAAGGTGGCGCGATCAAGGCCGAAAGTCCGGCACCCTGCGGGTGTCTCATCGCGGAAGTGAGTACCGGTTGAGTCGGGCATCGACTGGCGATGAACTGGGCGAACTTCTCATCAATGGGGTGGCTGCCAGTGGTGCTGGTGAGTCGATGCGGCGTGAATTGCTGGGGGTGATTGACCCGAAGCTGTTTCAATCGGTTTTTGCGTTGGGCCTGCCTGAACTGCAGCAGTTAGGGACACTCGAAGACGAGGATGTTGCGCAGCACATTTACGCGATGACCCTGGGGCCTGAAGGTCGCCGCTTGCAGGCGGTTTCGCCCCATTTGCAAGCGGGTCGACGGAGGTTGATTGACCTCGATCGGCAGACGGGGCGCCTAGTTGAATTGCAACAACGCCAGGCCGATTTGCAGAGGCGATTGGCCGAAGAGCCAGCTCGGCAAGTGCGGTACCGCCAATTGCTCAATCGACTGCACGATCTGGAAGAGCGAGTTGATTCACTGACGAGCGAGCAGCAGGTTTGCCAGTCGAACTTGGTTGGTGCCAATCACCTTCATCGGGTTTGGGGGCCCTGGAGTCAGTCTCGCCGATGCCGACAGGAACTGACAAAGCTGCCCGAACTTCGAGCGATTGCTCCTGATGTGCTGTCGCAGTTGGACCGGCTGGATGAAGAGATTGCCCGGCTGGGCAAACGAATCAACCGGCGACGACTGAAATTGGCTGACCTCGAAAAGCAGGCTCGAATTGCCAATCGGGCTGCCGCGTTTTGCCGCTATGCTCCCAGCCTTTACAACCTGTTTGACCGCCGTGCGTCGCTGGCCAGGCACCCAGAGCGTATCTCTGAGCTGCAGCATATGGCTGCTGCGGGAGAGCGAAGCCTCGATCAGTTTTTGGCCACGATGGGCCGGACGTGGACGATCGATCGAGTTGATGGAATTGATGTTGGTTCGGCAACCTATGGCAAGTTGATTTCCGGCTCGCGACATTACCTTGATGGCCGCGCTAGGCATCTCCGTCGGCAGAAGCTTTATAAGCGACGGCAGCGAGCTTGCCATAATCGCGAGATTGCGCTGCGGGCACAGATGATGAGTCTGGGAATTACTGGCGAGTCTCTTGATACACCGCTGCAATCGGCGCGAGAGCGGCTGGATCAGGTGGTGCAACTTGGTCGGCTGCAGCTTGAGGCGGCGCAACTGCGAGAGACTACGCTTAGTTTCGATCAACAAATGGAAAGCATGCGAACCCGGCTGCAGATTCCAGCCTGGGTTTACACGATCCTGTTTTTCTTTGCTGTGGCTGGCATTGGGCTGATGTTTTGGGGTGTCGTGACCAGCCTGGAAAGTAGTGCCTGGATTGGTGCGATTTACTTTGTGCTGGGGATTATGTCGGTTGGAACGACGTGGGCGCTGAAGCTGCAACATGAGCGGGAAGTGGCCGAGCAGGTTCGACTGATTCGCGATCAGCGGCGGATGGCGCAAAGTCGACTACATACCGTGCGAAACGAAGCCCAGTCGCTGGTGACGACGCATGAGCTGATGCCGCTGGAAGATGCGGTACGGTACATTTCGTCACCCCCAGACGGGCTACTAATTTCGCAAGCGGCGGCCCGGCTGGCAGACCTGGAACGGCTGCATCGACGACATCTGGCCATTCGCCAATCGAGGCTATATCTGGGCCAGTTTCGGGAGCGGCTGCGCGAGAGCCAGCGCAAGTTCAGCGAAGAGCGAAACACTTGGTGCCGCTTACTTTCGGCTGCTGGATTTGATGAGTCGGTCGATGTGGATGAGTCGTTCCGGCATATTCAAAAGGTTGCAGCTGCGAAAGAACTACGGCAGCAGACGATTGCCCGAAGAACCGAGCAAGCCAAGCTGCAACAGGAAGTCGATGGCGTTCAAGTTTTGTTCCAGCGATTAACAGGTCGGATGCAACGGCCTGCGGTTGATGCCGCCAATAGCTGGAAGACGCTGCAGGAGTGGGAGGGGGAGCTGCAAGAGGCACTCGTGCATCGCAAGGGGCGGCGGCGACTAGTCGCGCAGATCGTGAAGCTTGAAAAGGGGATTGCCGAATTATTGAAGCAGCAGGACCAGTTGCAGCTTAACCGTAATGTATTGCTATCGAACGCGGGTGCGACCGATCGGGCCAGCCTGATCGAGCGTTTGAAACTGTGGGAAAAGCGACGCGAATGGGAATTGCAGC
>JAIXVG010000087.1 GCA_027483145.1 Planctomyces sp. | reverse complement strand
TTGGCTTGCAAACTTAGTGGCGAGCCAATCTCGAACGGCGGGCAGAATCTCCGAAGGGAGCGGTAGCACATCCTGCCTACGGCGTTTGGAGTAGCCTGCCTTGACCTTCACACTGGCGGGGACAGCGTCAAGCGACAGGCTCTCTTTTTTGAGGGATGCCAGTTCTGACGCCCGGAGACCGGTTGAAAGCGCAATCGTGTAGAGCATGCGACGATCAATGCCAGTCATTCCCAATACTCTCCCGCCACGACTGGCAGCTTCCAAGATTCGATGTACCTCATCAGCCGACAGTGCCCGACGGTCATGACGGCGATCAACCGAGACATTTCGCATCTTGAGGTGGAGCAGGGGATCGGACTTCAATCTCTGATGTCTACAGAGCCAACGCGAGAACTGCTTAATTGCTCGCAGGTAGTGATTAGAAGTTTGAAGGGACATTCCTTTTTGAGTAGCAGTCCCTTTGCGACGCTTAGCTAGCCAAGATTCAACGGCTAGTGGATCAATCTCGGTCACTTGTTGCCAGCAGCAGCCTTCGACGAGTCGCCGACAGCGGTTGGCGACCAACTTCACCTGCGTTTCGCTCACATCTTGATTGGCCAGCGACTCGCTGAAACACTCAATCTCCTCGGCAATTGACCGCACAATGTCGGGAACGATCACTTCGGCCAGACCTTTCCGGATCAGGTTGGCCTCATGTTCGCGTTTAGCAGCGAGTTGCTGAGTGGCCGATTTATCGGCGAAACCCGCTTCCTTCGCCCATTTGCCGGTGTGATCTTTGAAGCGGATGTACCAGACTTTGCCACGACGAAAGATCGACGCCATCTCAATGGCTCCTCAGCACAGAAAGGACATCACTTGATCACCACGTTCAGTTCATGATAACAAAGTTCGCTGCGAATCAAGGCTTCCCTTTTCGTCGAACCTCAATTGCAGGGCAGCCCCGCTTGACCCAATCATGGACCTCGTCCCGTTTCCAACGAATGGAGCCACCGACTACTACTGGCTGCGGGAGCTTTCCGGATGATTTCAACCGCCAAACACAGCGAGTTGATATTTGTAGGGCCTTGGCTAGGTCGTTGACCGTCCAAAGCATCGGTGACGAGCAATCTTGGTCAGTGGCTCCTTGCCGTTCATCAGCTTCCTCCGGTTTTCGGTGCATGCTTCACTCCCGGTTCTTGATGAAGTTCTCGATCGATCACGAATTGGCCGGAATTGGGCCTCCGAGCTTGCTTCTATTCTCGTTCGGCTTGCCGTTCGGGTTCGGGGGCCTGCCGTTCGGCATGGCGACTGAGTAACCCTTCATAAGTTTTGTCACTCTCGATTTGCCTGGTAACAATGGCTGAAGTGGGATTGGCAATTGTCCCTGGCTCTTCGTGCCGTTGGGTCGTCCCATTCCAAGGGTCTAGGACCGCGTTCTGTAAGTCTTTAAGACCTCTTCTCCATTCAGCCCACAACACACTTGAGGTACTTGGTGCCATGCTCCAATCTCCTGTAAATGATGGTTCTCAAACCTAAACCCGACTGCGAAAGTCTTGTTGCTCGAATTGCATATCCCGATAAGCCATGACTCGCCGTTCGCTGGCGGCCTGTTCCATAAGCCGAACCAGCAAGAACGAAACAAACCCAAAGCTCACAAAGGCCCCGACAGCCGGGGACCAGGGTGTTAGCAGCAGGCCAATTCCACCCACCACCGCTGGTTCCAGATTCCGATAGGTCGTTTCAGTTCGCACAATGCTCACGAGACTGGCCAGCCAGGGAAAGCCGTCATACTGAGAATGCCAACGATAGCCTTTGGCCCTCAGCCAGAAGGTCCGAACTCGCTGCAGTACAAGGGCCACCAGCCAGAGTTCTGCAAACCACAACATCCGGATGTCCTGAGAAGCCAGTACCGACAAACAAAGGAGCGGGAGACTCAGGACCCCATAGATTCCCGGCATCTGTGCCCCAAAGCTATGCCGCGTAAAGACCGCGAGGCAGAGCATATGAGTTTTGAGCAGGCCATAAGTCAGATTAACGGCTTGAGAAAGCGTCATCTCATCAGATTGTTGTTGCATGATCACCCTTGCTTAAACGGAACTCTGAGATAGTTCTCACCGGTCGAGAATGGTTCTCCCGACTTCAGGACATACCCATCACAAATCCCTTTGCTGAGTGGCCCCCCAGTCCGCAGACCATTCAGGAAAGCGTTCTCTTGCAGGACTAGCTCGCAACTCTCCGAGAATGACCCAGTAAATCGGGGTGTTCCAAAGAGTTCTTCGGCCATGTCGCCACTTGGACCGCTTGAGCCGCCGTAGAACGTTTGAAGGCGTCGGCCCAATTTCTTGGCAGCCCATTCGGCGGTGACTGGGTCGACGGCATGGACAACGGTATGACCGAAATTGGCCACGAGGGCATGCGTTAAGTGCTCGGCTGCGTCTCCTTTGAAGGCGGCATAGAACGAAGGGAGACTTTGAGTCAAGTAGACCATGCACCCAAGGTGTGACCGACATTCGGCCAAGTAGGTTGAGTCGAATGATGTCACCCTTCCTGCCGCTTCGTCACACCAAATCACATTGATCGCATCTCCTGGCTGAGTGGCTCGTTGCAGCACACTTCGCTGAGTGAGGTACTTCCACCCACCAGCGACGAGTGCGCCTGCAGGCCCCCATTCGGCAGTCGACATATCGACGATCACCCACTTTCCTTGAAACATGTCATCGGGCGAGACGTTTGTCCCTTCTGATATCAAGGACCTGGCTATTCCAGAGTTAAAGACATGCAAGATGCCGGTGACACCCGCCACAATGCTGCTCCGGGTCCGATCAGCGAGCGTGGGGTAGAAGCTGGGCCAGTAGTCAGCGGCCAGTTCAAAGTCATGCTGTTCGATCGCAGTTTTCTCTTTCTGAAAGGCGATCTCCAGGAGTTGGCTATGAAGGCTTCTGCGGAACGATTCAGAGAGAAGTTGTTCTGGAGCCAAGGCGGCTGTCGAGATGAATTCCTGTAACACGGGGGCCGTGACCGAACCTGTGGCACATTTGACGATTACACAGGCTGCATAAAGTAGTCGATCTTGCTGTTGTTCCCAGAATTGTTCTTGGTCCCCTCCACGACTGCGTGATGAAACTTGGAGCGATTCACCAATCGTGCGGATGCAGTGCACTAGATGGCTGGTCTGGCTACTGAGCTTGAGGGCATAGTCGAAGAACGAGAAACGATGTTCGTGACCAGGACCAAAGACCAAGAGATCAGCGGAGCGCCCGGCAGTGGCGAAATATCCGCCTCCACATCTCAAGGTCATCCGGTTTAGCAGCCAAGATTAAACCACCAGTCCGCACCGGGGCTGGTGAACCAGCCGTGTCGGCCTGAACTTGAACAACACTACGGGCGACTTGCAGACCGGACGAACTCGTTTTTCCCGAGCCGCTACGGCCAAAGATCAGCAGGCCGCCGTTTAGCAGCGACCTCACTGTATACGGGTTTTGGG
>JAIXVG010000028.1 GCA_027483145.1 Planctomyces sp. | reverse complement strand
GGGGCCAATTGAAACTTACTGCCGACAATGAACACGCGGGGGTCCTCACCGGTTCCGCACAGAGGCCCTTCGGGGCCAATTGAAACTTGTGGCTTGACTCTTGACTATGTAGCCGCACACTTCGTGTTCCGCACAGAGGCCCTTCGGGGCCAATTGAAACTCGATCTTCTTTGCGAGCGCGTCAATCTTTTTGTTCCGCATCGAGGCCCTTCGGGGCCAATTGAAACTATTGACCATATTGACGCGCGGTATCTTTCCTAGTTGTTCCGCACTGAGGCCCTTCGGGGCCAATTGAAACTTGTACCACTGACCAGATTCGATATGTTGGTAGTATGTTCTGCATCGAGGCCCGTCGGGGCCAATTGAAACTCTGGGATTCCCTTGCGGTTGGCTCGGTAGGTGGTTGTTCCGCATCGAGGCCCTTCGGGGCCAATTGAAACCATTCCGCCCCTTGTTTCACCGGAATCTGGAATGTCGTTCTGCACCGAGGCCCATCGGGGCCTCGGTGCATTTAGCCCCAGTGCTCTCGGCAGCACCGTGTGTAGCCGTGTATCCTGCATGCCGGTGGGCCAACGCCCTTTGATCGCTTGCGGCGTTTGCCGCAAGCGATCGGCTCACTGGTCGACGAACTCGCACGGCAACGGCCACAATGAACCCATTTTCGAACGACACACCGTCCACGACATGCAGCGATGTCTACTTCCTCGGCGGCTATGACCTGGAAATGGTCACTATTCGCGAGTTACTGCAGCAACATGCGCCGAGTTGCTTTCACGATAAGAATCTGGCCTGGGGCGCCCGGGCATCTCACTACCAAGCTGAAATAGAAACGGTGCTAGCGGCTGGAAAAGTGGCCGTCCTCATCGAACTGGAAGAGGACTTTCCCGCAGAAGACAGCCCGATCAATAACGCCTCGCGTTCCGAGCAGATTGTCATCATTGACCACCACGGCCAACGGGCCGGACAAAACCGTCCCACCGCGCTCGAACAAGTCTTCGCGCGACTCAAGCGGCCTGCCGATGAATGGTCGCGATACAACGAACTGGTGTCGGCCAATGATCGCGGTCATATCCCGGCGATGGTTGCCATTGGTGCCAGCCAGGAAGAGATCATCACTATTCGGCAAGCCGATCGTCGTGCTCAGGGAATTTCGGCTGACGAAGAAGCTATTGGCCTCCAGGCAATCGCCACGGCCGAAGTGCTGGTTGGCGGGCGCCTGACTGTTGTGCGCCTGGCTCACCAGCGAGTTGCAACGGTGACCGACCCGCTGGATCGGCATTTAGGTGGAACGGGGTACGAAAACCTGCTGATCTTATCGCCCAATGCAACCCACTTCTTTGGTGAAGGGATCTTCATCGAGCGGCTGGCGAAAGGGTTTCATGGCAGCTACTTTGGCGGGGACTTGCCAGCACGGGGCTTCTGGGGTTGCCAGCAGGCCATTTGTGTTGAAGAGATTCTGACCTGTACGGCCATTGAAGGGACTGCCACGAATGACCTCCAGTACTCTGCCTGAAGCGATTCGTTACAAGTCGGCCAGTGAAATCTTTGTCGAGCACTACCGGCAGATCCTCATTTGGCCGCTACTGTTGAAGCTGCCCGAACAGCCAGCCAATGGGACCGATGACACGGCAGCCCAGTTCAAGCAAGTGCATCAACTGCTGGACGATAGCCGCGTGTGGCGGCAGGTGAGAACGATTCCGGCTGAAGTGCGACCAGCCGAACCAATCGGTGGACCGTGGGGAGGTCCGGGGCCAGGTAATGAGCCAACCTATGAAGAGATGGTCTACTTCCATCCCTTTGTGCGCGACTTTTTGTACGGGGCCAATTCGCAGGACAACCTCGACCTGAACCGGCCGCTATTGCGGTATGAACGAAGTGATATCACGGCCGTCGAGTTGCAGTTGGAAGGGACCTTGAAGGACAACCAACCGCCGGTCACATTTCAGGTGGTGCGGACCGAGCTGTACCTGTGTAAGCCGCTGATTGCGATCTTAGCGATCGAAGTCGCTTGGCAGGCCCCGCCAGAGACCAAGCCGAAAGAGGGGAGCGAAGTTGCCTCAGGTGAATTGCCACGGCAGCCGTCACCATCGCCTCCGCTACCATCGCTTCGGCAGGCGCTAACGTGGCAAACTCAGTTGCGGCAGATTTATCCCCCGTACTTCAAAGGGACGATCCCCGGTAACTGCCCCGATCGAGTGACGTGGGTGCAGGGATGTGCTGATCGGCCAACAGGGAGAATTGAATCCGACTTTATCGACGCGCGGCAGCGCTTTGCCGAGTTCGTCCATCAAGGGGCCGAGCCACCGGTCGGCAGCCATTGGCAAGCCTTGCTGGCACCACTGAAGCCTTATCGCGGCGATGTTGATGATGCTTCCACAACCGATCGACAGGCGATCTTCTATCAACAGATTGTTGATGATCGCATGCCAGGGATGACATACTTGGCGGTCGATGATCCTCGGGCCATTCACCCCGGCGATATGGCCAGGCTGGCGTATTGTGATCCGCCGGCGCAGGTTCTGTTTCAGTACGCGCCCGGTTTCCTGGAACCGCAGCTTAAGGCCTGCTGCTACGACCGGTTTTGGCATCCCACCCCGGAACTGGATGTACCGGGCGACAAGACGTTTGACATTCGTTATATGATGTCTGGTTTTCAGTTTGTGGCGTTGGGTGCCAGCAGCAACGGGTTTTACACAGGCCTCATCCCGGCCCACTTCCGACGAATGTACTTTCGGCTGGGATTGTTGGCCCATTATCAGCGGGCTGCCCTCCTCAAGTTTGCTGATGAGTTGTCGGAGTGTATCAAGAGTACCAGCGGCAAAAGCCCCCATTTGGAATTGCGAGACGCAGCCTTCCGCAAACGGGTGGCAGAGCTGCAGTTGACCTTACTGAAGTTCAAAAGCCGCAGTTGGTTCACGGAAGTGACGAATCAACTGCAGGGGCAGGAACTGTACGATCACTGGATCAAGCAGTTGGGGATTCAAGAGCTGTTTCGCCATGTTGACGAAACCAGCGACAGCCTCCATTCGGCCCTGATTGAGTTCGAGAATAACCGCCTGACGAATGTCGCGACCATTGGCGTGCCGATTGCCGTTGCGCTATCGCTGTTGGCATTGTTTGTCGATTTCGGGTCGTTCCTGGAACTGGGAGAGCTGATGATTGGCAAGCCCTCCAAATTAGAATTGCCTGCTGAGAGCGTGAAGACTGCTCAAGGCTGGATTGATGCAAAGTATATCGAGTTGGGTCTGGCCTGCGGTGGAGTGGTTGTGGTGGTCAGCGCCCTGCGGTGGGCCTATCGAGTTCTGAAGGTTGACTGGACCACGATTCTGGGCGAAGAGACCAACAGTTCCTGGGGAAAACTGGCCAGATTCGTTCTGGGAAGCAAATGATCGGGTTGATTCAGGCAAGCGTCTTTCCCTCCCTCAACCCTAAACCATCGACCCTCAACAACTCGCCCGTGATCCAGGCGAGTCTGTTTTACGTATCCCCTTTTGTATCGCTGCATCGTCCTGCGGG
>JAIXVG010000060.1 GCA_027483145.1 Planctomyces sp. | reverse complement strand
CTCACACCCCCTCATCGCACCCCAAAAGCTTGTTCATCTCGCCAGCTTCACTCCCCCTGCTAACTAGCTGAAAACAACGGCCTTCCCCTCGCGCTAACCTCCCCAACCTCCCCGCTATTTGTTGATCAACAATTTTCGCGCAACCCCTCCAGACAGGGTAGAGGGACCTTTTGTGGTCCCCATCATCACCCTTGTGCTGGAGCACGCCATGCCTTTGTCTACCGATCAACCTCGCCCCGTCACGCCACCCCTCCATCCCAGCCCAGCCTTTCAGTTCAATCGGCTCGACTGGCGCGAGACCTGGCAGACCGCCCTCATCGCGGGCCTCTCCGCGTTCGTCCTCTCCCTCGCCAACGCCCTCGATGCCGGTCACTGGGGACTTGGCTCTCCGATCGCGACCGCCTGTCTCACCCTGCTGTTGCGCGCCCTCCATCGCTGGCTCGCCAACAACCAATAGCAATCCTTCGAGTCACTCAGCAGCGTAGGGTCCGCTCTGCGGACCATCCCTCGCCTCAACAAACTTTTGTTCCCAACCATTTCACCGCTTGTTCTTTTGAAACAGAAAGACCCCACCATGTTCCGCGCAATATCGTTGATCTCTCTCCCGATCCTGATCTCCCTATCGACCTGCCAGGTCACTCAGCTCCTGGCAGGTCAGGCACCTCCGACCCCACTCAACTGGTTGATTGTCATCACAACAGGCCTCGTCACTCTCACGGTACTCACCATCTCAATCGTGGTGTGGCGTTCACCTGTTACCCGTCAACCACCGCACGATCAGCATGCAGCCCTGACCGCAGCCAACGACTTACTGTTCGACCACTTCACTCAACATCCCGACCGCCAGGAAGCAGTTCGCGTTGTCGCGCGGCACGTCATCGAACAGCGCTACGAACGACCAGCCAGCTAACCAGCCTTCCGAAACTTTCAGTCCGACTGTTGCGTCGAATCAATCACCTTTTGCGGAGTATTCCGATGCGGTTTATCGCGTTTGCTTTACTACTGTCGGCCCCCCTTCTTTCCGGCTGCCTGGTCACTCAGCCGCAGCCCCCTCTTTCTGTGAAAGGCCGCGTGGCTCAAGAGGCGATCAGTCGGTATCGCGGCGAGTTGCGGTCGCAGTTCCAAGTGGCTGCCAGTGACGTTCGAGCCGGCCGTCTCAAAACGGCCAACGACTTACACCAATCCTTGAAGCAGCAACTAACCAAAGCGCGGCAATCAACCTTCGCCCCGCTAGATGCGCTGCTCGAACAAGAAATTGCTCAGTCAACTTGGTACTCCGAGCGCGTTGCCCAACTGCTGGACGACCTCGCCACCGGCTTCTAACTCATTCTCTCTTTTCCATCATCTTTCATCCCTCATCACTAAGGATCCCCATGTCACACTTCACTGGTTATCGGCTCGATCTCGAAAACCAAGCCGAACTGCTTTCTTCCTCGATCCCGTTCCGCGATGCAGTAGCGGGCTTTACCGATATCCCTGACGAAATCGATCCCCGGCCGTGGCATCGCATTGAGATGCAAGGGGGGATGGGAAGCTGTCAGGGCCATGCCCTGTCGAGCGTATGCGAGATGGCTAATCACATCGCGACAGGGCAAGTCACTCAGTTCTCGCCTCTGTTTGGTTACTACGTTTCTCAGAAGCTCGATGGGCTACTGGGCCGCGACGCTGGCAGCACGATCATGGCGGGTGTCCGTTGCGCGAAAGAGTTTGGCCAATGCCCGGCCGACGTGATGCCGTACCCCAACCCGGTTGTTTACACCGGCCTGATTCCATCGGCTGCATATGAAGCGGCCAGTCCCTTCCGCATTCGCTCGCACGCAATCTGCAAGAGCTATGAGGATGTCTTTACGTTCCTAAGCCGCGGACTGGGTGGGGTCGAGATCGGCATTCCGTGGGGGAACGAGCTAACCCCCCGCGATGGTCGCATTGAGCGATTTGTGCCGGGCGGCGGTGGACATGCCGTCTGCTTCCTGGGTTACAGCCGCCGTCGCGATTCACAGGGTCGCCGGTATCTCTGGTTGGCCAATTCGTGGAGCAGCACTTGGGGAAACAACGGCTGGGCCGAAGTCGCCCCGGTCGCTGTCGATCAAATGGGTGCTCACCCCTTCACCACCATGGTCGGCCTGTCCGACCTGAGCGTTCCCGTCCCACGCAACATCAACTGGCAGCAGGAGTCGATTTTCGCATGAAACCTTTACTTGACTTTGTTTCGAAGCTGAAGGTGCTCGTTCCGCTATTGTCGATCGGCTGTCTGGAATGCCAGCCGATCATACAGCCGCCGCTCTTGCCCGAGTCGATCTTTGCGGGCGAGCTCGATTTGGACGCAGTCGATTTGACAGATACTGCCAGGCAACAGGAACCATCATCAATTGAGAGCAGCTCTTCCGAGCAGCAATCGTCGCGGCTGCAATGGCTGATGTTTACGTCTCGCGCTTGCGGACCATGTCGCGCAGCGAAGGCCGACTTCGAGCCGTGGTTGACACCCTCTGGCTGGCGCATTTCCGATGCTCCAGATGCCCACATTCGGCTGATCGATGGTGATGCCAATCCCGAGCTACTGGCGAAGTACCAGATCACGTCTTACCCGACTTTCGTGCTATGTCAGGGGGAGGCCGAGTTCCTCAGGCATACCGGTTATCCCGGTCGAAAAGTCCTGGCTGAAGAGTTCAATCAGATGGCGACGTTTGCCAACTCGTTGCACACCAGCGGTCGGCCACCGAGCGAATGGCTGGTTGGTGAATTAGCAGCCAATGGATTCTGGGCCCGGGAACTGCTGGAAAAATACCGTGGTTGGTTTGGGGACCAGCAGCCACTTGATGTGACGATCGATACAAAGCGCGGCTCGGCCACACGGATTGAGCTTAGCGACCAGGTGTCACTAGCATTCGGTCCGGCAGTGCGCGTGACCAGCCGGTTGGATGGGGAGACATTATCAATTCGATTCGCCCAGCCGTTTCCGCTGATCCGGCTGAACTGGTTGATACCGATCGAACAACCGATTGAAGGGCTGACTGTCGATGGAGATCAGCTAACACTCCAGTTGCCCCGGTTCCCCGATCTGACGTGGAGGGTGGGGGAATAGCTTAGGGTTTGGGGTGGAGAGGGGTGAGTTTGGTCCAGGTTCCTTGTTGCTGCTGGAGGTATTCGTCAGGGCTGAGGTTAAAGATTGTTTGACCGGCGGTTCCCCAGATTCCCTGGCGGTAGTGGAAGACGGCAATCGCTTCGCGGGGGGCGGTGGCGTATTCGATCCCCTCCATTCCCTCCCCTGCAATTGGTTCGAACTTGGCCACGATCGGGGCGAGGGCCAGTATGAATGATTGGCCCTCTGCCGTCCCGTGGGCGAATGTGATTTCGGGTAACCAGTCGGGCGCTAGCCACCTGAGGCCACGGGGCTTCCCATGGGCTGCTGCAGACCGGAGAAAACTGGCTTGAAGCTGATCGCGCACTGAGTGGAACTGTTGTTGCGGGGTGCTGCTGGCTAGGATTGCCGTATTCAATTTGTGCCGTCGCACGAGCCGAGCCACGACCATTAAGCTGCCGATCATAGCAAAGGCAGCAGCAATGGTTATCGAGTGTGTCATTACCTGTCTCTTTTCGGAACAACAATAATGAACTTGCAACGTTCAATAGGACTCGTTCTTGTGGCTGGGACCTACCTGCTTAGTTGTCCCCTGATTGGGCGAGCAGCCGAACCGGCGACTGGCGATCAAGCAGCGACTTCCAGTCGATCGGAGGTAATTCGCCTGTGGGTCGATGCACCCCCGAATGAGAGTCGGACTTTTCCGGCTGAGTCAGTGAACAACGAACCCAAAGTCGGTGGTCGGCCGATTACGCTGGTCACCAATGTAACGCAACCAACGCTGGAAGTCTTTCGGCCCGAACCGGCCCAGAGCAACGGGACCTGTGTGGTGATCTGCCCTGGGGGTGGGCATCATGTGCTGGCCTACGACCTCGAAGGGACCGAAGTGGCTGAGTGGTTGACGACGCTGGGGGTCACTGCGGTGGTCCTGAAGTACCGGGTCCCGTTTCGCAATGAGAATCAGAAGTACTTATCAGCAGTTCAGGATGCACAGCGAGCCGTTTCGGTGGTGCGTGGCATGGCGACCCAATTGGGTGTCGACCCCAATCGGGTGGGGGTGCTTGGGTTTTCTGCAGGAGGCCAAACTGCAGGATTGGCAGCCATGAGCAGCCAGCGCCTCTACTCGCCTGTTGATGACCATGATCAGCAGTCTTATTTCCCGTCGTTTGCCATATTGATTTACCCGGCCTACCTGGTTGATGAGAAAACGCATGAGCTGCGGCCTGAGGTCGAGATTACATCGGCTACTTGCCCCATGTTTCTGACCCATACGGCTGATGACCCGGTGACCTGCTTCAGCAGCCTCCGCGTGGTCGAAGGATTGTGGAAGGCGGGGGTGCCAGCCGAAATCCACGTGCTGGAAAAAGGGGGCCACGGGTATGGCTTGCGCGACACCGGATTTGCGGTCAATAAATGGCCCGGGCTGGCTGAAGCGTGGCTGCGCGGTCGCGGATTGGTGAAATAGGAGGGTGGTTTGCCAGCGGTAGAGGTCGGGGGGTACAGTGTGAGGTGTTGGAGTACAGGCTTTGTAGGGCCCGAACACTGCTGGACAAGCCAGCAGTGGCACCCGAGCGGAGCCATCCTAGCCTACCTGCTCGAATGAGTTCGCGTTCTCTGGAGTGATGAATGTCTGAAACTGCCCTCTCGGCCCCCCGCTTGACGATGGTTCAATGGCTGATTTGCGTGATGGCGGCGATTGGGTTTGCGTTCGACATTTATGAACTGCTCATGCTGCCGCTGATTGCGCGACCGGCGCTCATGGAGCTGTTGAAGGTCGAGCCGAGCAATCCGTTGTTTACTTACTGGTTGGGGATTTTGTTTTTTGTTCCGGCCTTTGTCGGGGGCTTCTTCGGATTGATCGGGGGTTACTTGACCGACCGCCTGGGTCGGCGGCGCGTGTTGACGTGGAGCATTTTGCTGTATGCGTTCAGCGCGTTCTTCGCAGGCTTTGCGACGAACATTTATGTGCTGCTCTTCTTTCGGTGCACCACGTTTATCGGGGTCTGCGTCGAGTTTGTGGCAGCGGTGGCCTGGCTGGCTGAGCTGTTTCCTAATCCGCAGCAGCGAGAACGGGTGCTGGGTTATACGCAAGCGTTCTCATCGATTGGTGGCCTATTGGTTGCCGTTGCCAATGGGATTGCGATTCAGTATGCCGGGAGCTTTCCAGCGATTGCGATCCCGGAGTCTTTCGTTGGGTTCTGGGGATCGATTCCGGATGAAGGTCAGCACGCGGCTTGGCGCTATACGTTGATGTCAGGACTGTTACCGGCGATTCCGCTAATTTTCATCAGGCCGTTTCTGCCTGAATCGCCCGCGTGGAAAGCGAAGAAGGAATCAGGGACGCTGAAGCGGGCCAGTATTGCAGAGCTGTTTTCGCCCGCTTTGTTTCGCACGACTGTTGTCACGACGATTATGTTCGCGATGAGCTATGGGGCAGCGTTTGGTGCGATTCAGCAATTGCCGCAGATTGTGGGTGGGCTGGCTGATGTGAAAGCACTCGCAGATAAGAAAGCCGAAGCTGTTCCTGATGCTCCCGATGCCGAAGTGACCAAGAAAAAGAAGATGGCTGCGCGTAAGCAGGTCGAGCAGAAGACTGCTTCCAATTACACCAAGGTGCAAGAAGTGGGTGGACTGATTGGTCGATTCTTGCTGGCGGTGTTGGCGCTACGAATTGTGAGCAGGAAGGCGCTGCTGTGGGTCTTTCAGATTCCAGGCTTACTCATCATGCCGGTGGTCTTTTACTTGTTCTTGCAGGTTCCCAACCAGACGTTTGCCACGATTGATCTCAAGTCGATCTACCTGGATGAGCTGCCCATTACCACGATGTCGCTGGGGGTGATGATTTGTGGGCTATTAACAGTGGCCCAGTTCAGCTTCTGGGGGAATTACCTGCCACGTGTTTATCCGCTCCATTTGCGGGGGACAGGCGAGAGTTTTGCGGCCAATATTGGCGGCCGGATGCTGGGGACGTCGTTTGCCCTGGTGACGACGACCATTGCCGGGAGCCTGCCACAAACGCTCGATTCGCCGACGCGGTTTGCCTACACGGCTGCGGGGGTATCGGCGTTTGTCTACCTGGTTGGCTTTATCACCAGCTTCTGGTTGCCCGAGCCTGGTCCGGAGCATGAGGAGGCTTAGAGGTGTGAGCGATCGGGACCGCTTCTGATGTAATGGGTCTCTGGTGTGGTGGTTCTACAGGGCAGAACACTAACAAGTTGACGCAACAGAACAGGTGCGGGCGCTAGTGGTGATCTGTGCTTGCTGAAGACCACTGGTATAACCAGTGGCGCACCTGAAGATACCGTCTGACGGTGGCACCGTGTCGCGGACGTGACACCCCGCCATCGTGAGGTTGGGACAGCGGGGAGGCAGGCAGGAGCCTGCCCTACGCAGACTGGTATAGCCAGCGGCACATGCTAATACGCGGTCTGACGGTGCCGCCGTGCCGCGTACATGCCACCCATCGCCGTAGTTATGTTGGGCAGCGGGGAGGCAGGCAGGAGCCTGCCCTACGCAGACTGCCACCAACCGGGTTCTGAAACAGTGTCTAGAATGAGACGCTGGGGCCGGGGGGTGGGCCGCTGCCGGCGGAGCTGCCCATGCGAGGTTTTTCTTCGCGGACGATCAGGTTTTCGAGCATGAGTGACACCCCCGTATTGAGTTGCTCGATCCCGTCTGCCCCGGCAGGGACGACCAGTACGATGACCGCTTGCACATCCCCTTGCTGGTGGAGGTAAGCGTCGAACTGGTATTTGACTCCATCGATCAGTTTTTGCGGGCGGACGAGGGCTTCAGAGTACTCTTTCCGTGGGACGAAGCTGCGCGTTTTGGGGTAGCTCGAGGGGTCGGCCTTTCGGTCTCGCTCGGGAATATCGAGTTCGTTCCAGACGAGGTTCATCACTTTTTGCGAGAAGTTGGGGGCGTCTTTGGCGGTTTCGGCTTTGGCAAAGTCCCAGTAGTTGCTGAGCAGGTAAAGATAAGCCATCCGAGTTTCGGACTTGTCCTTCACTGGAACGGTGAGGGGGGCTTTCCAGGCAGCGAGGAGGCCGGGGAAGGTGATGTTGATGTAGTCGGGTTGGCGGAGGTCGACGAGAGGGAGTTCGGAACTTGACGCTGAGGGCTTTTCGCCGGGCTTTGTTTCTTTTTTGGGTGGGGTGGGACGGGGGATGGTTTCGAATTGGCGTGGCGGGCGAATTTCGACCCCGGCGTCGGCGAATTTTGGTGCGAGGAAGTTCTCGACCTTTTCGAGGTACGCAAAGTAAAGCTTGGTGTGGCCGAGCCGCTCTTCGTAGAGGTCGTAGCCACATCCGACCAGCCCGACCAGCATGAGGATGGCGAGGATGGTTTTGCAGGCGCGGAAGGCTGAGCGAGTGGGGTGCACCTGGGGGTGGTCCGGTCGATTCTTGCTGGCAGAAACTGGCGTCACGGAGAGTCCTTTGGGGTCGGCGGAGTTTGGTTTGAGACTCTTTGGCTGCGGGCTATTGGAGTGGTGAACAAATAGTCTGGTGTTTAGGGAAGTTTGCGTCAATCTCCGGAGGCGAATTCTGGTTTGGGTGGCGGGGCAAAAATCAGTGGTCAGGTGGTGTGGGGGCATTGATTTGGGTTGTTCAAGCCGCTGGCGTGATGTGGCACGATCCATTTAGTTTCAGAGCCTTATAACCAAAATGCTTAGAACCTGTTTTCAAAACCGCATCACAGTCAATTCCGGGAATCGGTCCCCCTTTGACAATTGGGGAGCATTGGGCTAAGCGCCTCACTTTCCAGTAAGTTCGCTGCTGGAGGGAAGAACCCGACCACTCGCGTGGTCGGCTCGGCGGGCATTTGAAAACAGGTTCTTAGAGCAGAATGTTTTGGGTGTTGATGGGCAATCATCGGATTCGAGAGCCAGTATAGTGAGCCGAGTGATCCGCGAGAGCGGATGGCGCGGCATCTTGCTGCTTCGCAGCCCAGGCACGAGATGGCCGGGCTACCCGAGTATTACTATCTGCCGTGAATCATGCGGGCTATGGGTTTTGGGGTGGTGGAGTGTGAGGGGTAGCAAGCCAGGCTTCGAGTTGGGTTGGCGAATCCAAGAGTTGCTGCAGGGCTTGAAGTTCGCGTTGCCAGTCGACGGGCGTGGCGACGCGGTTTGGTTTGGCTGGTGAGGTTGCTGGCTTTGACGATGACTGCGGCGAATTCGTTCCGTCCGGTTGGATTGTGGGTGAAGAAGGCAGAACATGAGTTGAGGAAGGTTGGTGAGTGGTGGGAGTTGAGAGGGGGACGAGGCCGGGAAGTTCTGGGAGTGGTTCAGGTTCGAGGCTGGCGATGTTTGCGACATCGACTTGGCCGAACTCGGCGAGCCAGTATTCGACATCGACGGGAAGGGGGCTGGTTTTGCTGGAAGGAGATGGGTCGGACTCGGCTGCTTGTTGGCGGGCAGCTTTGGCACGGCTGATGAACTCGGCCAGGAAGTGGTCGCTGTCGAGTGGGCGGCCCCGTTTGCGGCGGATGGCCCGCTGAAGGCGATGATCGCTGGAGACAAGCCAGACCTGGCTGGGGGCAGAGTGCCCTTCGAGCAAAAGTTCAATGGCGTCGTCGGCCTCCTGCCCGGGGTCAGCAAATTGAATGGCCATTTGCTTGAAGCTGGCGACTCGTGAGGCAGCGGGTGGGGCATCCTGGGCATCAAACACGACGGTGCAACGGTGCCGCTCTTCCTCGGTGAGTAGCGAAGCGATTTGGTTGAGGAGTTTTTTGCGACAACGTTCAAGATCGCCGCGGGCATACTTCATTTTGGCGAGGCCGGCTGCGTGGAGCAGGTTGTAGCCATCAATGACGAGGTACGGGGTAGCCACGCGAATGCCCTAGCGAGAGTCATTGAAGTTGGTGCGATTACTCGCCTGGAAAAGAAGCAAGTATCCGACCACTGGCGTGATCGGCTTGGTGGGCAATCGTGTGTGGCTCGCCTGGGATGATTAGCTGGTTGCAGGGTTCATTTGGAATATGTTGGAACAGGGTTGGCTAAGGGCTTTTTTTGGGTCGATTTTCTTGCCAGTTGGATGATAGCACAGATTGACCGATTGGGGCCTGCTGTAGGGGCGGTATTGTGGTTGGTGGGCGAGCTGCCGCGACAAGGGAAGAGAAACGGGAATTGGCAGGTTGAAAGTTTTTGGCGGGCGGGACTTTCTGTGGTTTGCTTGGTATTCCGCTGGTTTACAAAAACCCTCATAATCCCCAGACTGACGTAAGTAGAGAGTTTGTCGGGGTGCGAGCCGGATTGGCTGGCAGGATTGTTGGTCAGGCTGACGATTAAGGCATGTGGGAAGGGATTCGACGATGGCGATTTTCAAAGATAACTCGGAGACGATTGGCGGAACGCCGCTGGTGATGATTAATCGCCTGACCAAGGATTTGGGGGCGACAATTCTGGCGAAGATTGAAGGTCGCAATCCGGCTTACAGCGTGAAGTGCCGAATTGGATCGGCGATGATTTGGGATGCAGAGCAATCGGGGAAGCTGCGGCCAGGAATGCAGGTGGTGGAACCAACGAGCGGCAATACCGGGATTGCGCTGGCGTTTGTGTGCGCAGCCCGGGGATACCCGCTGACGCTGACGATGCCAGAGACGATGTCGATCGAACGCCGCATGATGCTGAAGGGGTTTGGGGCAACGCTGATCTTGACTCCGGGTGCAGATGGGATGAAGGGTGCGATTGCGAAAGCTGAAGAGATGTCGCTGCAGCCTGGTTTCTATATGCCCCAGCAGTTCAAGAATCCGGCTAACCCGGCGATTCACGTGAAGACGACCGGGCCTGAGATCTGGGAAGATACTCAAGGAAAGATCGACTATTTTGTGGCAGGGGTGGGAACGGGTGGGACGATTACCGGGGTGGCTCGGTACTTGAAGGAGCATCGTCATCATCCGGTGAAGGTGATTGCGGTTGAGCCAAGTGCCAGCCCGGTTCTTTCTGGCGGAGCACCCGGTCGACATAAGATTCAGGGGATTGGAGCGGGGTT
>JAIXVG010000402.1 GCA_027483145.1 Planctomyces sp. | reverse complement strand
CCCGAGATTACTGCGAACGAGACGATGGCTACCACGACCAGCCCCACCGAAATTCGCCCGAGCGAACCCGGTGGGCCAGCGGCAGGCGATGGCTGGGGGGCAAGTTGGGCAGAGGGGACGTTGCTCATTGAAGTCTTCCATGGCGGCACGATGCGGGTAAGCTTTTCCTGAATTGTGGTGAACCGAGGCCAACTCGACCAGCAGCCGGCCGCGAATTGCCTGGAGTCAGAAGATTGCCGGGTAACCGCAGGGAACTATTTTCGTGTGGCCGATGCCTGAGCTTCGCCACTTCGCTTCGTGATCGGCGTTCTCGCGAGCAGCCGGTTTCTCCCAAAAGCCATTAGTCCAACTCCCCCGTCGCGTCTAGGTAGAAACACCAATAACCTGGCAAGGGACAACTAAATGCCGAATTGCCCCGGCAGCTCTCCCCCGAACGCCCACAACCCGCTGACGGCTCTATGGTTACAACCGGCAACTCGGACGCTCCCCTAACCCGCACTGGAATTGTGGCGGCATGGTCCGTGGATAGCCGACGGGGTCGTGGGTATCCTACTTGAGAGAAATATCAGTCGACCGATGATATTTCTTCAAGAATTCGGTCGTTCCAGCCCCGACTGTGGTGGCCCATGAAGCTCAAATGTGTTCCTGAGGACTTCCAGGTCGAAGAATTGACCGAGTTTGAATGCTCGGCCAAGGGGGGGGCATTTGCCGTCTACAAGCTGACCAAACGGTCGCTCGGGACGCCTGAGGCAATTGATGCTGTCGTCCAGCGGTGGAAGATTCAGCGGCATGCGGTCAGCTATGGCGGCCTGAAGGATCGTCACGCTGTCACTCAGCAATATGTGACTATTCAAAAAGGTCCGCGCCGCGACCTCGAACAATCGAGCTTTTCGCTGGTCTACCAGGGACAGACTGCCCGGGCGTTTGGACCACCTGATATTGCTGGTAACCGGTTTCATATCGTCATTCGCGATTTGCCGAAGCACGCGGCCGACCATTTGGTGGCACTGAAGGAATCGCTGCTGGTTGATCGCATTCCGAATTATTTCGATGATCAGCGTTTTGGATCGCTGGGATCTTCGCAGGAATTCATTGCCCAGCCTTGGTGTGCCGGCGATTACGAGCGAGCCTTGTGGCTTGCCATTGCCGAACCCAACGTCCACGATCGTCCGGGGGACAAGGAAGAGAAGCGCATTCTGCGGGAGGACTGGGGCAACTGGGAGAGTTGCAAGTCGCGACTCCCCAAGTCGACCCGCCGCAGCATCATTACCTATTTGTGCGATCACCCAACGAACTTCAAGCAGGCGTTTGCTTTGATTCGTGTTGATTTACGCGGATTGTATTTGTCGGCCTACCAAAGCTTCCTGTGGAATCATTTGCTGGCCGCCAAGATTCGGCAGGTCTGCAAAGAAGAGAATCTGTTCAACGTTGAGCTGGCTGCCCTAAAGGTCCCGTTCTTCGGGGCATTAACGGCCGAAGAGCAAATGCGGCTGACCGACGTGAAGTTGCCACTGCCGTCTGCTCGGCTGGAACTCGAACCGGGGCCAACTCTTGACCTGTACGAAGAGATGCTAGGTAAGTTGGGGACTGCCCTCAGGGAAATTCGGGTCAAGTATCCTCGCGACAGCTTCTTCTCGAAGGGAGATCGGCCAGCCCTGATTGTCCCGCATAGCCTGTCGATGACCATTGCCGACGACGACCGCTACAGTCGCCGGCATAAGGTGATCCTCGACTTCGAATTGCCCAGAGGAAGCTACGCCACCATTCTGCTCAAACGTCTAACCCACGACCCGATTCATCAAAACAGGGAAGGGATGAATTAGCTCGTCTGATCCGGTGGCGGCGGATAAGGGCAGTTTGCCCTCGATGGCCTCACTTCGAAGAGTCGCCGATCGGTGAGCATTCCCCGCTGTGGGCGTCAGCCGATCTCGATTCTGCAGCCAAGCCTACATCCGGCTGCTCAGTTGATCGTGTTCACCAGCAGCCTTTGGTGGAGCAGGAAACACAAACGACGCCCCGATTCCCGCAGCCAGCGAGACAATGATGACCCCCAGCGAGACAACTGGCGTCACAATGCCGTGGATTCCGGGGACATCGTGGAGTAGCATCTTGACCCCCACGAATCCCAGTACAGCCACCAGGCTGTACTGCAAAAAGCGGAATCGATCGAGAAGATCGGCCAGCGCAAAATAAAGGGATCTCAGTCCCAAGATCGCAAAGACGTTTGAGGTAAAGACCAGAAACGCATCGGTCGTAATGCCAAAGACGGCTGGAATCGAATCGACCGCAAACAAGAGGTCGGTCAGCTCCACAACCACAAGCGCCAAGAACAAGGGTGTTGCCGCTCGCCTGCCGTCGACCTTGGTGAAAAACTTATCACCGTCAAAATCGGGGCTGACTCGCACAATCCGGCGGATCAGCCGGATCATCGCGTTTTGCTCGAAGTCCTCGTGCTCTTCACCCGCGTACAGCATCTTGTATGCAGTCCAAATCAACATCGCACCAAAGGCATAGAAGATGTAGTGGAACTGCTGGATGACGACGCTGCCAATGCCGATCATCACACCCCGCATCACCAGCGCGCCCAGAATTCCCCATAGCAAAACGCGATGTTGATAGGGGGGAGGAACTTTGAAGAAGGACAAAATCACCGCAATGATGAAGATGTTGTCCATACTCAGCGACTGTTCCATCAGGTAACCGCTGAAGAACATCGCAGCCGCATCGGCGCCAGACTTAGGAAGAAGTTGCTCGGCCGCATGGTTGTCGTCGTGACCAATCGCCCCGGCAACTTCGGCGTTGCTCAGGTCAACTGCCGAGACCTCGCTGGCATCGACGGAGTATTGCCCCAGGCCAAACCAGTGGTCCTCATAGGCCTGGTAAATGAAGCCGGTAAACAGCACGGCCAGAAAGGCATAGGCCGCGGTACGGATGAGTGCTTGCCGCGCGGTGAGAGCACTGGTGGAATTGCTAAACAGGCCGAGATCAAACGCGAGGATCGCGAGGACCAGAAGCACAAATCCAACCCAAACGATCACCAGCATAAGTCTTGATCATCCCAGTGATTGAGGAGTGGTTTGTAACAGCGTGGTCAATATCGGCCGCCCGCTCGTCGTCAAAACAGGCCCCAGATTAGACGCTGAGGGAATTTGGGGCTAGTGCCCAGAGGAAAGTCTCCCGGCTACAGGCTGCTTCGCAAACGATTGCCTATGCCATTTTCCCGAAAATGAGACACAGAATCGATGTACTTTCGACGGTAAATGGGCGATTCCGACATGGCGACTCCGGCTTCCTTCGCTAGCGAGTATCAACGGACGTCTTGCCCCGGTTGGATCACCGCAATTCGGCCCGACCCGCCGATTCTTGCTATCCCCAAATTAGCATTACCGAAAGAAAACGAACGTCACCAGCACGAAGACCGGGATCAAAATCAGGCCCGAGTAAACCATGTAACCAAAGAACCCGGGCATCCGCACGTTGTTTTCTTCAGCGATCGCCTTCACCATGAAGTTGGGGCCGTTCCCAATGTAGGTGTTGGCTCCCATAAAGACTGCACCACACGAGATAGCTGCCAGAATTTCATTCGACCGTGCTTCCGGTGGCAGGGCCAGGAAGGCTTTCAGATACGTCCCATCGGGTTGAATCCCTTGAATGCCACTGGCAGTAACGGCGAACGTCAAGTAAGTCGGGGCGTTATCTAGGAAGCTCGACAGGATTCCCGAGGCCCAGAAGTACTGCCAAGGCTCAGAGACTCCCAGGTTCTTCCCTTCCACACCCAGAATCGCCAAGGCAGGAATCATCGTGATGAAGATCCCGATGAATAGCACGGCCACTTCAATAATCGGGGCAAACGTAAAGCGATTCTTCTCACGCAATGATGAGCTTGTCATCAGATAGCTCACTACCAACAGCACCGCCATCAAGCCTTCACCAACGCCCCAAGTCCAGGGCTTGCCCCCGTTAAAGAGGCCTTGACCCGAGCAATAAATGACGGCGATCACGCCACCTAGAAACACAAAATTGTGCAGCCCGAACAAGCCAAAAGGCTCCGGCTTCTCTACAACTGGATCGCTGGCAATAGGAGGATCCATTGCCAGCACAATGCTGTCGTAAACGAAGAACAGAGCCAACAGGACGGCGTTTACCAGCCCCCACTGTGGCAACAGCCTAAAGGTCCATTCGAAGGGAACCCCCTTCAAGAAACCCAGGAACAAGGGTGGGTCGCCCAAGGGTGTCAGCAGGCCGCCGCAATTGCTGACGATGAAGATAAAGAAGACGACGATATGGGCCACCTTGCGGCGTTTTTCGTTGGCTCGCAACAGGGGCCGAATGAGAAGCATCGAAGCTCCAGTCGTTCCAACAAAGCTGGCAATAGCTGCTCCGAGGGCCAGAAAGACCGTGTTTACAAACGGCGACCCCTTGAGCGTGCCGCGCACGTAAATCCCGCCGCTGATAACAAATAGCGACCCCAATAGCAGCAGGAATGAGATATACTCTTGCCCCACGTGCTCGAGTGCATGCAACCCTGTTTCACCAAAGCTGGCTAAGTAAAGCCCGACAGGAATCGCCAGCAAAGCAACGATGATGGCTTTGCTGGAGTTGTGCTCCCACCAGTGCGGGTTAGCAAGTGGGAAAATCGCAATACACAAGAGCAGCGCTGCAAACGGCAATACCGTCCAGCGGGGCAACAGCTTGCCTAATTGCGGGTGGTCAGCATGGTCGTCTCCATGCTCGGCATGGCCTGCCTCGTCATGTTTGCCAGCGGCGTGATCGTGATCTTGATGATCATCGTTGGCTGATGGTGTGCTCGCTGGCTGGCCTTCTGCAGCGGGAGCAGGTTTCTCTGATGAATCCTCTAGAGGGGCTGCAGGGTCTGCAGCCCCTTCCTGGGCCATTGTAGCAGCCTGACCGAAAACCAGCGGTCTCACATCCCCTTGTGCTGGCGTGGCCAACACCCCGGCCACTACCACAATCAGTGAGCAGATCGCAATTACGGCCCGGTGCCGCAGGCTGGTCCAAACAACTCGGTTCTGGCAAGGAAGCAGCATGAAGAGTCTCTCAGGACCGATAGTGGCCCGTTAACCTGAGGGAATGTCTCGCATCCATGCGCATCGCGTATCAACAACGGTCCTTCCGAGATTTCGTTACGAAGATCGGCAGAAAAGGGCGTCGCGCTTGGTCGAAACCAAATGGAACCACCCAGATACGGGAATCCCCTGCACCAAGCTGGCGATTTGTGGAAGATAGTCCCAATCGCGCTAACTGTTTCAGGTCATACCTGTCCTCCAAATGGCACAATCGGCAGCGGTCGTCGGCTTGGGCATCACCATTTTTGCCTTTCCCGCAGGATTCCCTCGAACCGGCCCGTTCCCCCATCAGTCCAGACTCAGGGAGGGTAACTCGCTATAGTAATAGGAGTAGTGAAGCTGGAAACGAGGCTGGCCGTCGGCGGACCTGTTTCAGCGGCACCAGTCAGCCCAGAGCAACAGGTGCCATTCGCTTAACCAAATGATGGTTCTGCTCTGTACTGGTCACATATCGCGGTAGAGGAATTGGTGGCTTGAAACAATCCTTTTTCATCAAATTGATTAGCTCGCGCTGGGGCATTTCGATCATCCTCGTGGGAATTCTGTTGGCGATGGGGGGAACCGGCTTTGTTGTTTTGGCCAGCCTGAAAACTCAACCCAAAACAGTCGATTACCAGGTTCGCCAGTTTGCGGTCGACGTGTTCAAGGCAGAACGCTCAACCATTCGTCACAACCTGATGGCCTTCGGTACGGCCCGGGCCGAACGGACGGTGGTCATCTCGGCACAAGTAGCAGGCCGGGTTGTG
>JAIXVG010000197.1 GCA_027483145.1 Planctomyces sp. | reverse complement strand
GTCCTATCTGCCGAGACCGCCGATAAGCTCTTCTTGTTTGAGGATCCTCTGGGTCGAGCAGTCAAAGTCGACCGCGACTACTATCAGGTGATTGGCATCCTCAAGCCCCGGGCACCCTCTGCCGGCATCGGCGGCTCGCTCGAAGCACAAGACTACTCGCGCGACATCTATATCCCGATCGAAACCCTCTGGCTCAGAATCGGTGACATGGTTGTCACAACCCGCAGCGGTTCATTCGAAGGAGAAATTCTGGAACTAAGCCAAATTACCCTCCAGGCTAGCGAAGTCAGCCGGGTCATCGAGACAGCCGAAGTTGTTCGCGCAACTCTGGAAGCACATCACCCTCAGTCCGATTTTGGAATTACGGTCCCTCTGGAGTTACTAGAGCGGGCCCGCGCTATGCGTCTCATGTTTGTGATGTTTCTCGGAATCATCGCCGTCATTTCGCTCTTGGTCGGCGGCATCGGCATTATGAATATCATGCTCGCCACCGTGACCGAGCGGACCAAGGAAATCGGCATTCGCCGGGCGATGGGGGCGAAGCAAGCCGACATTACCTGGCAATTCCTGCGGGAAACAGTCCTGCTCTCGGTCTTGGGAGGCCTGATTGGAATTCTGGCCGGCTTAGCCTGCCGTCCATCGATCAACATGGCCCGCGCCGCCTTGACGAAGTTCACACCCGAAACGGTTGCTCAATGGCCAGACGTGATCCGCACGATGGAACCAACCATTGTCAACTGGTCGATTCCATTAGCCTTTGGAATCTCCGTCTTCGTCGGCGTCGTCTTCGGCCTCTACCCCGCCATGCGTGCTGCACGCCTCGATCCGATCGAGGCCCTTCGTCACGAGTGACCGCACTTTCTTTTGCCTCTCTTCTTCGTCTTTGTTCGTCTTTGCCTCAACCCTGAACACTCAACCCCCGACAATTTCAGTCCCAGTCCCCCTGCGCCTGCCCCGTCGGCCCCAAAAATCGCCCCCCATCCACGCGATAGACTTCTCCCGTAACGAAATCCGTCCCCTCCAGCAAATACAGCACTGCATTGTTCACATCGTCAGCCGAACCACATCGCCTAAGCGCGCTTAGCTCCAAAATCTCAGCCAGCTTCTCTTTCGATAGATTCGGCGGCGGCTCCATCGTCCCTGGAGCAATCGCGTTCACCAAAATGGAAGGTGCTAGTTCCACTGCCAGCGCTTTCGTCAGCGTCACCAGCCCCCCTTTAGCCACCAGATACGGCAAGAAATCTCGATAGGGCCGATCGAGTGCCCAATCGGTAAAGTGAATAATCTTCCCTTGAATTCCGTTGTCGGCTGGTTGCCGCAGCATCTGCTTGGCCACCGCAATGGCAGTCAAATAGGGACCTCTCAAATTCGAGTCCATCATCGAGTCGTAATCGGCCGGGGTCAGTTCGTTAAATGGCGTCTTGTTGTATATGCTCGCCAGGTTAATCAGCACGTCAATCGAACCCAACTCACTTACAACCGTCTCAACTAACCGATCGACATCGGCTGCTTGCCTGAGGTCCGCCTGAACAGCCAACGTCCTGGCTCCCACCCGACCAGCCTCTTCCAACCAGGCTTTGACTGGCTCTTCCTTGGTATGCCAACTCATCGCCACGTTGGCACCACGCTTCGCCAGCATGACGGCCAGTTGCCCACCAATCCGCCGACCACCGGTAATCAGCACATTTTTATCTACAAGTTGCATTGAATTTCTTTTTTACGAAAAACCCTGGCGGCTATATCTCGCGGCAACGTCAGCGGCCCACCTGTTGAACCGATCCCAGAACCCAATTGCAACTGCTCAGAAACACCGGGTTGACCATGCGCCATCACCGGACCAAAGCGTTCGCGAATAATCCTTTAAACAGTGACACCCACGATTGTTGCCCTCAACTACAAATTGGCCAGCCGTACTTCGGCAATCTCAGCAACAAGCCTCCAACTCCGCCCGCAGCCCTCCGCTGTCACAAATCGTAACTTTGCTCCTCAAACCGGCCGGGAACCACACCAATAAACCATTCCTCAGGCCCCACTCGGCTTGCTACGATGAACCTGCGATATCTGCTGCCAGAATTCCCGAGGCAACGCCGCAGCCTCGCTCAAACAAAATCGCAACCATTGTCGCACGAACGATTTAGCATTATCCTAATTATATTGAGGTCGTTTGATGTTCAGCCAACTCAAGGTTCGTCATTCAGGTTTTGGAGGACGATCACTCTTTTTGTGTGCCTGCCCATAACCGCAGTCGCCAGGGTGCTTTAGTGCTTAAAGAACATCCACCTGGGGACCACGCTCAATGGGGTCGCCATCCGCTAAGCTACAACTGGCTCATAAACTGTCGATAGCTCTGCCAGTTCATCACGTAAACATAACCAGTTTCCTTCACCAGCAACCGAAAATCGACCGCATGGCCCATGTCACGGTGCAAATCCTGGAAGGGATCGAGCGAGGGCGAATTTTCGCGAACCTCGTCACTCCCATCACCATCGGGCGCGAGGACGAAAACGATATCCAGCTCAACGACGAGCGGGTCAGCCGCTTTCATGCCAAGCTGCAGGAAGATTCCGGCCGAATCATTCTGACCGACCTCGATAGCACCAACGGCACCCGCGTCAACGGCCATCCCGTTCAGATGCATATCCTGCGTGAGGGTGACATCGTCGCCATCGGCCGTTGCATCCTGCTGTACGGTCCACCCCATACCGCCCCGTCAATGAAGGCCGTCTCCGAACCCGACGATCGCCCCACTTCTTTGGGAGATGGTCTCAAGCCCGATGGATCGGCTGACCCCAATGATTTCGCCGGGCCAATCGATCTTTCTGGCGAAGGGGGTGAAATGTTCCCCCAAGGTCCCCCCGAGCTTCCTCAAGACCTTCGCGCATTGCAACGGGCACAACTCGTCGACCTGCTGGCCTACATCCACGACAACGTGGGTCACCTAGCCAACGAAGGGGTAGAGGTCCACGACACCACGGATGCCAAAAGAATGCTGCAAATTCCCTGGGAAAGCCGCTCCCGCCTTATCAACCTGCAGGCGCAGTTATCGCTTTACCTGAAACAGCTCTCTGATCCCGCTGGCGAGTAGCATATTGGCATGCATTGTTGCTGTTACAACCAGCAATCAACACTGGCTGCCAGCTTCGAGAAGATCCCTCGCTGACACTTCGGGCTACAACCTGCTGCAATTGCTCACCGCAAACACAGCAGGGCAATCAGCAGCATCCCGCTGATAAACCACACGATTTTCGTACCCATCGTTCCGTAGCCCGAAGCGTAAGCGAGGGGCATCGCGCGCAATGAGAAGCGATAATCGCCCAACGTAGTGGACTGGCTGAATGCGGCCACCAGATTGATGAGGTTAAACAAGACGCCTTACACAGAAACCTAGTTCAACGGAACAGGGTCCCAGCCACCTGCCACAGCCGCATCCGGAGCCAGCACAAAAATCTCCACGCGGCGATTCTGCTGCCGGTTCTGATCGGTGTTATTTGGCTTCACAGGCTGGAACATGCTATACCCTGCCGAACCCATTCGCTGTTCAACAAGGCCCAGCTTCTTGAGCGTCAACACCACCGAGTTGGCCCGGTCTGTCGACAAGTGCCAGTTGGTCGGGTGTTGTTCGCGAGTGGTCTTCTTCGAAATCGGCTTATCATCGGTATGCCCCACCACCAGAATTTTCAGGTTCTGAGCATCTTGCTGATTCAGGATTCGGGCGAATTCTTCCAGAATTGGCAATGCTTCCTGGCGAACATCGTCACTCCCTGAAGCAAACAGCAAGTCGGTCTGGAACTTACTCACCCCGGTCACCGGGTCAAAATCAAACTCGGGGTATCGTCGCTTCAGCTCTTCCAGCTTCTTCGTCGCATCATTCGACAGCGGGTTCTTGTTGCTCGTCATCATGTTACGAAACTTCTGCTCAAGCTGCTGATTCGAAGAGAGCAGGTTATCGAGCCGCTGATTCGCGACATCGAGGCTGTTACGCAACGTTTGATTCTGCTCTTCGAGCTGAGCCTTAGCCGCCGCCAAATCCTGAACCGATGAGCCAAACCCATCCCGCTGCATCGATAGAGCGCGATTCTGTTCGTAAAGCTGCCGGGCACGCAGTTGGCTTTGCTGCAACAGCCGTGGGTTCCGCCCCTGACAGCCAACGCCAGCCAGCAAACCAATTCCAATGAGACCCGCAATGCACACTCGAGCGCAAACTAACATCGAGAACTCCTCTGCTGGTCGAGCAGGCAGTGCCGCTAGATACCCAGGAACTTTTCTTAGCCAGCAATCGTCGGCCAGAAACGTCACCCAGATCCATGCACCACCCTGAACAGCATCTGTTCCGGAAGTACCATCTCACCCAGCCCAATCGAGTCCAGGCTGCTTCAACAAAGCAGCCTATCCCGCGATCACTCCTCTTTGCAGAGCAGCCTTAGCCAGATCGATTTCAAATTGTGTTATTGGAGATTCGCCCCAGTCGGTTTCGCGGCACCCGTTGTTCCCGCAAAGGATGCCGAAATCCGTTTTCTGAGGTGCGCGGGTTTTAGTTTTTGGAGGGGTTTCCGCCAAGCTGAACTTGAGCAAAACGGGCGTTTTCCCCTGTTCGCTACCCCTAGCCAACCCGTTTTGGCCTGAAAGCGGCAGTTTCTGCGCCCCGGCCTCTCCTGCGAGCAAAACCGGCC
>JAIXVG010000483.1 GCA_027483145.1 Planctomyces sp. | reverse complement strand
GGTTTATCCAGGCGAATCCGACAACCGGCGAGAAGATGATGGTCTCCTCGATCGAAGTTCCGGCCCACTATGGCAATCCTCAGACTTCCAGGTTGTCGTTTGATATTCAACAAACGACAACCGACCTGATAATCGAGATTGACACTAGTGCTCCACCATCCAAACGACATTGATAATCGCGTTTAGAAACACTGAAATTGCCGACCAACTCACTGTTTGGTTCCGCAACGCAACATCGAAGATGTGCCGAGAATCAACGCATGCCCGTCATTGACAGTTCATCTGGATTTGTCGAAAATATTGGGAAATGTACGTTGGAGGCATGCATTCAAGAATGAGTCGAGTCTCAATCAATACGATCGCGAAAGAAGCGGGCGTTTCTCGAAACACGGTGTCGCTCGCATTGAGAGGTGATCCTCGGGTTGCTGATGCGACGCGGAAAAGCGTTCTTGCAATTGCTGAGAAACAGGATTATCGGCCCAACTTGCTGGCACGGGCCATGGTGACTGGTCGGTCGTCAATGATTGGCCTGGCTATCCCGTCGCTCAATTTTTCATATATGCCTCGTCTGGTTGACGCTATTCACGAAGTTGCCTTCCAGAATGGCTATGGCGTATTGACTTGCTCGCATCACAATGAAAGCAGTCGTCTGCCGGCGGTACTTACTTACTTGCACGATCGTCGTGTTGATGGAATTATCGCCCAGTTTCCTGTGACCCCCAATTCCAAGTCGACAACCATTGAACACGCCGTCCCGACGGTGATGTTTAGTTTTGGCCAGAAAAGTCTGCCTGGGTTATCGCTCGAGCTCTTGCCAGCAGCAGCTGGTGAGTTAGCGGTGCAAAAGTTGTACGCAGCGGGCCACCGGAAAATTGGTTACGCCGGAGAATCGAGCGGGTTCTTCGGGGAAGCGAGACTGGCAGGGGTTTCAAATACAGCCCATGAGCTAGGCTTACCCTCCCCGAAAGTCTTGACTTGTGTGGACTCGTTAACTGGTGGCCAGCAGGCAGCTGCTCAGTTTCTGGCGTTAAAACAAAAACCGACGGCGATTGTTTGCTTCACCGATACAGTCGCTGTTGGTCTGGCTCAGGCAGTTCAAAGTGCCGGATTGTCGGTACCGCGCGACTTGTCAATTGTTGGTGTCGACGATTTGCCTATCGCGGAGGCGAGCTTCCCACCGCTGACTACACTTCGTGCCCCTGCGGCCGAAATGGGGCAAGCAGCTATGGCGGCTCTTTTAGGGGGGGGCGGAACCACTAAAGAGCGCCGGACATTTTCTTGGGAATGGGTCGACCGGCAAAGCATTGCGGCCCCAGTCCGGTTAGCCTAAGCCAACTATTTGTTGCGTGCAGCCTCGGACACAGATTGAAGCGAATGGGTCTGTAGCGGCAGTTTTATGATTGACATTAGCTACCATCGCTCACAGAATATGAGCGATCATAATTGCGATATCCAGATAGCCTGTCCGATAGTCGGGTTAGGCACGTTCGGAATCGCCTTTTTGGGCTGCGCTGCATCGACGCATTAGTGGGTGTGTGGTTAAGCCCTGAGCCTCTTCACTCCGGCCCGATCGTCGCCAGTACCATTAACGGGGTCCTCATTATGACAGCCGGGATTCTGTTTCTGGGTATTGCGCTAGCGGCGTTTGCCATGATGGGCATCCTGCATAAAGTGGGTGATCGCCTGAAGTGTCAGCCAGTTGTGGTGGCAGCTATCACCATGTCATCAGGCGCAGCGATTGCTGCTGTTCGGGCATCAATCGACAAGAATGTGACGGTTCCCGGAGTTCCTTGGACCGTGTTGGCCCTGGCCATTCCGTTTGGCCTGTGTGCCGCCGCTGCTTTGTCGCTATTTCAGGAAGGGGTTAAGCATGGCAGCATTGCCACCAGTTGGCTGCTGCTGAATCTGTCAGTCGCGATTCCGACTGGCGGCTCGATTCTTCTGTTTGGTGAGACTCTCAGTCTTCGAACTGCGATTGCGTTGGTGCTGATTGTGGCTGCTGTAGTGTGCATCTGGTGGGACATGAAACAGATTGAATTGAAGCGAAGTGTAACCAGTGACATGCCGTCGACGGAGGGACGCTAATGTGGTTTCGGCTGATAGTCCTTTCGATGGTGTTCAACGGCGTTGGCGATTTTGGGCTGCGGGTGCTGCAAGAGCTGGGATATGCCAGCCAGTACAGCTCCCATTACTTGATTGGCTGGTACGCCGCGGGCGCTTTGGGCGCGCTAGTCTCGGCGTGGCGGTGGCAAGCCGCTCCGAAGCCTGTCGACTGGCTGATTGGGCTGGGCTTGGGCGCCTGTAGTTTTGTCGGGCAACTGGCTCTGGGGTCGGCCTTGGGCGCTGGCGTTTCCGGGTCGGTGGCGTATCCCGTTGCGAAGACTGGTGGTGTTTTCCTTGTGGCTGGATTTGGGGTGATTGTTTTTCGAGAAGCGTTAGGCCGAATCGGAATTGTGGGTGTCGTGCTGGGGCTGTGTGGTGTGCTGCTGGTCAGCCTGGAGTAAAGGTTTTCGCCATGTTGAATCGACGCGAGTTTCTGGCTGTCGCTACGGCTGGAACAGCAATACTTCCAGCAACGCTAAACGCCTCATTCGAGACAGACACTGTCTTCCGCGAGCGGGGCTATTACACGCTGGGAAATCGCTATCCAACAGCCGGGCTGGAAGTCTGGAAAAACATTATCGACTGCATGCGTGCGGACAACTGCAATCTATTGATCCACTGGATTGCCGGGGCATTCAAGTCGAAGAAGTATCCCGACACCTGGGCATACAACGCAGACCACGAGAACATCAAATCTGACTTTACGAAAGAGATGATCGACTATGCCCATAAGCAGGGCATTCGTGTTGTTCTCGGTTTTACGCCCTATGGTTACGACGGCGTCAATCAGCACACCAACATTCATCCCGAGCTGATTGCTACAGGCCAGAACGGGCAACCGGTTGGCGATTTTGGAATCCATTGTTGGGGCAAAAGCCTCTGCCCGGCCAAACCAGCAAGCCAGGAGTTTCTGCTTGAGTACATTCGCGAAATGGCGTTCGACTTCTATCCGAACGCGGATGGCCTGTTTATCGAGTCATCAGACTACTCGACTTGTTGCTGCGAAGTTTGCAGCCAGAACAATGGTGCTGGCCACTTCGAGCAAGAGTTTCAGTTTGTGAAAACGATATCGGACGCTATCTGGACGAAGAATCCCAAGGCCACCATCATCGTTTATCCGCACTACTTCTCTGGCACGTCGGTCGAGTACTTTGGTGTAAAGGCCAAGGCGGCCAGTATGCCGTTTGACAACCGCTGGACCTTGTTTTTCACTCCACACAGCACTGCGATCAATGCCGAACTCATCAAGAAAGCCACCAGTGGGATCTGGTGGGACCCCGCATTGATCTTTGGGACTCCGGAGTCGGTAAAGCAAGGTGCTCTTACGGCCAGACAGCATGGTCTGAGCGGGTACGTTCCCTCGCTGGAGGCTTACAGCTACATGCCCACCCGCACGGAAGGAGGGGAGCCTTGGACGGCCACAAAGCGACAGGTTCCATTCGGAATTGGCTGGGTTCCCGACACAGCCTCTTCTTACGACTCGTTACCGATTCGCACAGTACGAATCGCATATCGCGAGTTTAGTCGAAATCCCGACCTGTCTATCCCAGAATTCAAGACTCTTTTGGGTAGAGAAGTCTTTGGAGAGAATGCCACACCGCAGCATGTTAACGACCTGTTGTTGTTGCAACAGTACGTTAATCATCAGCGGGACTGGGCGCTTCCCTCCCCGGTGGTTGAGCCACTGCGTGTCAAGTGGTTTGTCGAGTCTGGTCAGCTTCCTCCTGAGCGAAGAATTGATCTGCGACAGGCAGTGGAAAACATGTTAGTCATCGCGAAACGATACGCCGGAAAAGTTGGGGCCGAAGGAGAATTAGCAACTGCAGCCCAGTGGATTGGAGACCAGTGGATCGGCGAGAACGCAAAGCTTTTGGGGCTGGGGGGATAAGTTATGAAGCACTTGTATCGACAACTGACATGGCCGGAGGCCCGCGACCGGGCCCAATCCGGTGCCGTGATCATTATTCCGGTGGCTGCTATCGAGCAGCACGGTTTCCACTTACCAATTGATGTGGATAACGTGCTGGTTGAGTACGTGACGGAAGAAGCAGCCCAACGGTCTGAAGGGGCGATTCTCGTCGCTCCCATGATTCACTATGGCTTCAATGAACACAACATGGGTTTCCCCGGGACAATCACAATCCGCGACACGGTCTTTGTTGATTTTTGCGAAGACGTGGCCCGGTCTTTCGTGCGCCAAGGCTACGACCGGATTATCTTCATTAACGGGCATGGAAGTAATCAAATGCTCTGTAACCTGGCGGCCAGGCGAATCAACAACACGACATCAGCGCTATGTGCCTCTGCAGCTCACTGGGCGCTTGCCAAACCTGCAGTCGACAAACTCCGGGAAGCTACCTATCCCGGTGGAATGGCGCATGGCTGCGAGTTCGAAACCGCGATGTACTTGCACATCGCTCCCGAGTTAGTCGATATGACCAAGGCCACGCCGTACGAAACTCCCTCCGAAATGGGACAGTTTGTCTATGACGATCTCTTTGGCTCGGGGCCCGTTAATCTGGTCAATCGCTGGAGTCGAATCACTGAAACAGGAATTGAGGGGGACCCCACCTTAGCAACGGCCGAAAAAGGAAAGGCGTTTACAGAATGTTCGATTCGTAACCTGATTATGTTCTGCCGGGAGTTTCGTGCCTACGTTACTCCGCCTGATCGAAATTTTAACCATCAAGTGAAGACGCCATGATTACCGTTACCCAAGTCGCCGGAGGATTACTGGGTGGAAATTTGTCGCATGCTGCCGATTGCAATGTTTACCTGGTGCAAATTGGGCAGTCCGCCTTGCTGATTGATGCCGGGTCGGGGCTTGATTCAAGTTTGCTGGAATCAAACATTATCCGCACCGGAGTTCAGCCGACGTTGATCGAGGCGGTATTGCTAACGCATGCCCACTTCGATCACAGTGGTGGTGCCGCATGGTTTGCTGGGCTGGGCGTGCCCATTATAGCGCCAGCAGTTTCGGCTGAGGCGATCGAAACCGCAGACGAAGAGTTCATAGGCCTCCCCCGAGCGCGGCGGCTGGGTCTTTACCCGGATCATGTTCGCTGGAAAGGCTCCCCCGTTGCGATGCAAGTCCGCGACGAGTCTTGCTGGAGAATCAGTGACGTTCGACTGAGTGTTCTGCAAACACCGGGACACTCGTGCGACGGTGTTACCTATATCTTGGAAACTCAGGATTCGGTGCTGGCGTTTACGGGCGACACAGTCTTTGCGAATGGTCGCGTGCTGATTTCAACTGAAGCCGATTGCTCCCCCAGCTTACTTGAAGGAAGCCTTAGAAAGTTAGCTGGTTTGTCACTTGGCAGCCTCTACCCTGGGCATGGCGCCAGCGTTCCGCAAGACGCGGCAGACCATGTTAAGGCCACGCTTCCGTTTCTTGACCAAACACTACTGCCGCCGAACCTGCTTTGAACTCGACTAGATTTTCTAGAGAACCAATGAAACGATTGCATCACTCTATCCGCGTAGTTGTCTGCGGACTCGGGAATATTGGACGAATCCATCTCGATAATCTTCGGTCGCTTCGTGGCTGCGAGGTCGCAGGTGTGTTTGATCAAGACGAAACTGCAGCCGAGAACAGCGTCGATGGTATGTCGTGCCGAGTCTATTCCAACTGGGAAGGTGTTCTTGCAGACGAATCCGTCGACGCCGTGATTGTGGCAACTCCGGGAAAGGCCCATCGAGCGGGGGTTCTTTCGGCCTTGAAGGCCAATAAGCATGTGTTTGTCGAAAAGCCCCTCGCGGACGATCTGGCCGACTCGGCAGCCATCCATCACGCCGCCAAGCAAAGACAATTGGTCGTTCAAGTCGGTTTTTGCGAGCGTTTCAACCCATCGTTTATTGAAGGCCGACATGCAGTCGCAACGATTGGACCAGTACGATCTATCCAGTCGTCGCGAGTGACGCCGCTATCCTTGTCCAATCCTCAATGGGGACTCGGTGCGTTGGATACAGCGATCCATAACTTCGACTTGATCTTGTGGCTTTCTGGCCAACGACCCATCAGTGTGCAATCGTTTGGAGTCTCGCTATACCCCGATATTCCTCGTCCCACTGCCATAACAACGATCATTCAATTTGAAAGTCGGTTGACCGCCGTTGATCACGTGGCGTGGCTTCGTGATCGTGCTCATCCTCTCGCTGCCTGTGCCCGTGCGAGAATGGCGATTTATGGTGAGCAGGGAATCTTCGATATTGATTTGTCCACGCGTCCCGCTTCGCTCTTAACGTCTGACTCGTTCACTCAGCCCGACAGCGTCATTCTGGGCCGATCCGACTATTTCAGTTGCCTGCGTTTGCAGCTAGACGCGTTTTTAACGGCAATCGAAACCGGAAGTCCCTCTCCAGTCACAACACTGGATGGCCTCCGCGCCGAGTACATCGCGACCGCTGCACAAAAGTCACTTGCCACAGGAACACCGACATTCATTTCGGAGGAGTCATGGTCACCTCAATAAGCTCAACTGAACGACTCGCCAGTTGGATTTCTATCCTAATCGATCCCGACCGTGTAGTCGATTGCTATGTTATCAATGGCCATGAAACTCGTCCCAAGGCCGTGATTACGGCTGGTATTCATGGCGATGAATATGAAGGGATGACAGCCGTTCGTGACCTGATCAGCAAGATTTCAGTATTGAATTTGCGTGGATCAGTGTGGCTGATTCCAGTCGCAAATCCTACTGCGTTGGCTGCTGGCACACGACTCAATCCAGAAGACGGGAAGAATCTTGCGAGAACGTTTCCTGGAAATCTGGCAGGCAGTCCAACTGAACAACTGGCCGCCAGGCTGTTCGAGCAAATTGGTGATGCCGATTACCTGATCGACCTGCACTCTGGTGGTGTGGAGTACGAATTCGTTCCGGTTGCCGGGTTTTACGGCGAAGCCAAGCGGTCGAATTGTTCTTTTGCCGCCGCGCAACACTTTGGAATGGATGCACTCTGGCAACTTCCCGATACGCCGGGTGTGCTATCGTATGAATTGTCGCGCCGTGGAACGTGTGTAGTTGGCTGCGAGTATCTGGGCGCGGGTCGACTATCAACCGCCGGGCGACGCCGATATCAAGAAGGGATTCTTGAATGCCTGAATCTCTGGTCGATCTTGCCGCAGAGCCATCGCGCTCTACAGCAAGTTCCCAGCTTTACCGGGGATTGGCTCCTTTCGAGCGTCGAAGGGATTTTTGAATCAAGGGTTGAACTTGGTGCCACGGTCGACCAGGGGTGCGAGGTGGCTGTTATCACCTCAGCACGCGGAAACATCTTGCAGCGGTTTACTGCCCCGGTCTCTGGCAAAGTGCTGGGCCTGCGATCAAAGGCCTATATCCGCTCCGGAAACTGGGGCGTGTTGCTGGGCCAGGATTGCGAGGTCACAAATGGCTGACCTCTGGCTTGAATGTGTGCGCTGCCAAGCCTGTATTCCATTTGGTGCCGAGTTTCGCGGCTGCCAGGCGTGTCGCTTGCTTGGTTACTCGTCGCCAGTTGAAGTTCGCTACAAGTCGTTGCCGAACAAGCTCACACCCGGCCCGTCCCAACGCGGTGTTTGGACTTGGGCAGACTGGCTACCATTCGTTCCTGGCGCCGCGACGCTTCAGGAAGGTGATTCACCTCTACTGCAACTGTCGAGCGGCCTATACGTCAAAAACGAAACACGAAATCCCACTTGGTCATGGAAGGATCGTCCGAATGCAGTCACCGCTGCCGTTGCAAAACACTTTGGATATCAACGTTTGGCAGTGATCAGTACCGGAAACCATGGAGTGGCAGCCGCTGCCTACAGCGCCCTCAATCAGCTCGACTGCACGATCTTCTGTCATCCTGATGCACCACAACTTTGTACCAGCCTGATGGAGCGATTCGGTGCCCGTGTTGTGCGCGGCGGCAATCAGGAATTACTATTGAGTCAAGCCCTCGAACAACCAAGCACGTATCCCGGGACAACGCTCGATGCGATGCACGGCTACACAAACCCGTTTGGCATCGAAGGCTTCAAAACTATTGCGTTTGAAATTGTTGTTCAACTCGGCGGGGTAGTTCCCAACCGGGTTTACATCCCCACGGGCAGCGGCGATGGCATTGCTGGAATCTGGAAGGGTTTCCGTGAGTTGCGCGATAGCGGAATCGTTTCGACCACACCAAAGATGGTCGCCTGTCAGGCAGCAGGTGCCAACTCGCTTGAGCTGGCCATGAATTCCAATGCCACGGCAGTAGCGGCTTTGAATATTGTCAAGACAAAAGCCCTTTCAATTGGCGAGTTTCGGACAGGTGACCATGCGTTATCGACTGTTCGCGCATCCGGTGGAACCGTGCGGACAGTTGCCGACGACAAGGCGGTGGCCGCAGCGAAGCGACTGGCCCGTCACGGACTCGCTACCGAGTTATCATCGGCGGTAGCCTATTGCTGTGCCGAGCAGGATCTGCCTGCCATTGGTTCGGAAACGTGGGTCGTTATCGGCAGCGGGGCAATTACCAAATGGCCAGCAGATCTTGATGACAGGTAAGGCTTGCCGTTGTGAGTCGTCTGCCGATCTCGATCTTCTGACGCCAGCGTCAGGCATTACACAGCGTCAGGCATGAAACAGTGGCAGGGCTTTACAGGCCGTCTTCCTGACCGAAGGCCAGCCGCAACTGCGCGTCCTTGACTGGCTCCTGAAGTTCCTTGAACATCAGGCTCGGTTGAATGTCGTGATTATGCTGATACTTCTGGCTACTGTACTCAGTGATGGTCCCTGAAACTTCGTGGTAGAAGATCTGGCAAATCTGTACGCCCGGGTAGATGCGGATCGGGTGGACCGCGAACATCTCCAGTGTCCAATAGCCGCAGAAGCCGATGTCGCCAAAGCCAGCGGTGACGTGCACGAACAGGCCCAGTCGCCCAATGGATGAGCGGCCTTCAAGCATGGGAACGAACTGATGGGTTTCGGTACGCTCAAGTGTACGGCCCAGATACAACCGTCCGGGCTGCAGAACCATTCCTTCCGTGGGGATCACCAGTCGCCGAAAGCGGTTCGGTCGCCGCATATCAAGCACGATCTCTTCGTAGACAAGAATTTCATCGTGCAGACGGAGGGTGTAGCTGTTGGGATTAACCAGTCGATCGTCGAAAGGCTCGATGACAATGTTGCGGCCGATTTGGGAACGAATCTCTTCGCCGGTCAAAATCATCTGTCGGGCTTTCGGTGGAAGTTTGAGTCAAGTTGCTTTAACGGTTAGGTGGTGCGGAGCGAATTGCTACCGAATTGCGATTGGCGATTAAACGAGAACGGATCGTTCATTGGCCGTCGAAAGGGGGCGATGGTACTAAAGGTCGAAGGCGATGTTTGTCGGGATTGAATCTGGTATCAACCGAGGCCGACCTTGCGTCACGGCCATCGCCTTTGACGAGTTAGAGTGGATAGCTCGCGATTCCCGTGCAGTATGTGAAATCGTTCAATGACCGACAATCGTCGGGACATGGTTTACTGACTGGCTACCCATGAATAATGGGCATGCAAACAAATAGCCTGCAGCAAGAATGGCAATTCAAGGTCGAGTGCGGCTCTTGTTTATTCGGGAGTGGTCTCCATAGAAGGCTTTCCCAAGCCAACGCGGCGGCAGTTGGCCAAAAGAGGGCATGTAGTACATTGTGGACGCCGGGCAATACAGATCTTTCTTCCATGATGAATCAGACGGTGCGAAAACATGATCCACTCTTCCTGCGGCACCAATGAGATTAGGTCGGCTTCGATTTTCTCGGCGGTATTTCCCTTTGTGAATCCCAAGAGAGTGGTAATTCGCTGGACGTGCGTATCGACGACCACACCACTGGGAATACCGAACCAGGTTCCGAGGAGCACATTGGCGGTCTTGC
>JAIXVG010000445.1 GCA_027483145.1 Planctomyces sp. | reverse complement strand
CCTTCTTTTTCAGAACGATCTCGACATTGGCACCCAGTAGCCCGCGCAACTGGTCTTGCAGCGAAAGAACATGCGGTGTCATTTCGGGCTTGGACTTGCCCGGCTTTTTGAAGGGAACAGTTGCTCCGTTATCGCTATTGGCAGCTAGCAGCTCACGAACTGCTTCTTCCGTTTTGCGAACAGACATTCCTTCTTTTTGAACTCGATCTGCTAACTGCTGCTGCTGCAGGGGATCGAGCGAGAGCATGGCGCGGGCATGTCCGCCACTAATCCGATCTCCCCTCACCAGCTCTTTGATTTCTTCGGGCAGCTCGTTGAGCCGCAAGAAATTGCTGAGGGTCGACCGGTCCATGCTGAGTCGCCGAGAGAGTTCTTCGACGCCGCACCCAAATAGATTCAAATAGGTGGCGAAGGCCTCCGACTTTTCAATGACATTCAAGTCTTGCCGCTTGAGGTTTTCTTCGAGGGCGACTTCGCAGACCCCCTGATCAGGGACATCGATCACCCTGCAGGGAACTTGTTCCAGGCCAGCCCGCTTTGCCGCAATCAATCGGCGTTCACCAGCAATGAGCTGGTACACTTCGCCGAAACGCCTGACGATCAACGGCTGGAGCACCCCGTGCTGTCGAATGCTGTTCGAAAGGTCGATCAGGGCCGACTCTTCAAAATGCTTGCGGGGCTGCATTGGGTTTCGCTCGATCAGTTCCAGGCTGATATCAGACTGGTCACTGGTACCGCTGATTCCGCCATCGGTGGCCATCCCCGATGACCCCAGAAGGGCGTTGAGGCCGCGGCCGAGGCGACGGCGAAATGGTTCTTGTGAAGTTTGATCATCCATGAGTTCGTCTCGCAGTTGAGATCATCTAAAGAAGTGGTGCTACCAATCGGCACGCGCTGGTCTGTAACGAAGGACCCGGCGGCACCGTGTCTCCCTTCTTATCGGCATTTGACGGGTCTCTGGTCCGTGCTGGTTTTTGGGACAAATGGCCCCATTCGGCTCAGGCAATTGCGGTAACTTGTAACGCCCAGACAAGCCTGCCTGCACGGTGACGTAGGCAGGGGGAAAACCCCGAAGAGTGTGTTTGTAACTAGCCTGCCTACAACGGCTTAAGACGCCACAGAGAGTACACGCTCGTACTGAGGCTGGGATTGCCGACCAGTTCGGTCGGGGAGGCTTGGTCGAGTGTGACAACTGAACTGACTGGAACGGTCACCTCTTTTTGCAATTGGGCACGCCCGCCTAGTAGCAGGAGGTGGTTCGCTATGTCGGCTGAATCGCGACCATGCGGACCCACCACAAACCAGACGTCGGCCACTTCTGCCGATCTGGAATTTTTGCCGCCTTCACCCAGTGGAGCCAAAGGGGCAACCAGCGGAGCTAAAGAGGGAAGTACGGCAGCGAAGGCCCCTTGTTCCTTCAAATGAAAGAATAAAGGGGGCTCGCCAATCACATAAATCACTTGTGGCTTGGTTGAATTGGCTGATTGCATGACCAAGCCAAAAAACTCGCGGGCCGCTGATTGCACGCCAAGGCGACCCTGAAACGTCGGCCAAACCGGGCCGCGATGGGTCACCGCAGCACCCGAAACCCCAACTGCGGCCGCAACTAATAGCAGCGACGTTCCGAGTCCAAGCTTGGATCGTGGCAGAGGCATTGCAGATTGTGAATCAACGTCTGACAAAATCGCGGGGAGCAATTGCCCGAGAAGAAACAAGCTGGCCAAGACTAACGGTAGCGCGAGTCGCGGATAGGGATAGTAAATTGGGACTAAGACCAAAAACGTCCAGATAACAACGAGCGTCGCTGCGGTCGACAAAGACCGCGACTGCCTGAGGGCGAACACAGTCAGCCCCAACAGCAGCATAATCCCAGCCGCAGCCAACAGGCCAGGGACTTGCTCGGCCATAACCATCAGTCCGCTAGCGAACAAAACGCACAATGCTCCATTCGCCAGGGCAACTTGCCAATTCTTCTGGATCGCTCCCACAGCAACCGCAGCAGCCACAATCGAACTGAGGGTAGACGCGCCGGTCTGAAAGAGCATGGCCGAAAGCTGTCGATTCGCGTTTTGCCACCAGCTTCCCCAGCCTTGAACATACCCCGCATGGTTGGTCGCTACAGCGAGATATCCACCGGTCCCTTGTAGTTGATAGAGGACCGGAAGCCAAAGGACTGCTACCAGTAGCGCGAATAGTCCCAATTTCAACCACGCCCGTATCGGCTGAACGCGAGTACCATTGGTCCGATCACGCAAACCGGGGAACAGGGTGGCAGCCAGCGTAATCACCCCGGCCATCGCGACAACCAACCAACCGTTATACTTCACCCACCATCCGGCTCCGGCGCAGCCAGCAGCCAACAGCACCCAGCGATCAATAATTCCCCCGGTCGAATTTCCGGCCGGTGCGCCAATGGACCGCACAAAACAACTCAGGGCCACGAGGCCGCAAAGGGAAAGCGGAATATCAGTCAGGACGGTTTGGCTATATAGAGCCAGCACGTCATTGCCAGCGACTAGAAACGCAACAGCAATCCCCGCAGCCGGTCCAAAAGCCCTTCTGGCAATGATCCAGCTTGCGAGGACAAGCATCATTCCGGCTGCCAGCCCAACCAGTACCGCACCCAACGAATTGGCCGAAAACCCAACCAGGCTGGCGGCGATTTGGCCCAACTCCAAAACCAAGGGCCAACCGGGCGGGGCGTAGAGGTGCCGCGCGGGAAACTCCCCCCCCTCGTCAGGGGTGAACCAGATATTTGACGCGTAAACCCCTTCGTCGAAGTGCTCGATCGCCAGCCATGGCAGGGCACCGCACCGCAGAATCAATCCCCACACAACTGCCACCAGCAGGACGATCCATTCCTGCTGTGAGACCCGTGATGTCCATCGTGAGGTTGTTGCCAGCGGAGAAATCACTCGTTTTCCATTCCCAAGTTGCTCCGAACAAGCAGTATCAAGATCTGGAAGTTGATCGCTCCAGTTCTGCGACAAGAGCGACTATACTTTCATACCACGAACCACAAGGTGCACGCTGCATCGGTGCGGCCAGGGGCTAACCCTCGCAGCACTTCAATTCTGATGGAACCAGTACCAGAAGAACAGGTCAAGAGATTCACCGATCCCGGGGGATGGCCCTGCCATCGTGCGGGGCCTGTGCATCGACCCGACCGTTACGGAGCAAAACACGATGTCCAAGGCCGACGAACTCTACGACAACGCCATGCGAACGCGAGATCAGGGAGACCTCCCCGGTGCTGTCGCCATTCTGCAAGGGATTATCGCTGAAGAGCCGACCCACGCCCTTAGCCATTCAGGCTTGGCGGTGATGCTCCAAAAACTGGGGAAACCCGAAGAAGCGATCGCCCACGCCCTGAAAGTGACCGAGCTGGAACCAGATGATCCGTTCTCGTTCACTCAATTGAGCGTCATCTGTCAACGTTGCGGCCGAATTCAAGCAGCCGAAGATGCCCTGGCCAAAGCCCGAACCATGCAAGGGGGCCACCGACATTAGGCTTTCTGGACTGGTTCTCAGCTTCGAGCCACACAGGACGGCGGGCAACCAGACAATATCCAAGAACCCGACCGCTGACGCAGTCGGCTCGCCTCAGACCTGACGACTTGCCTTTGCGCAAAGCTCACTGTCAAATCGAGTTCCCTCCGATCTCCGACCTTTCCCTCCGACATATTCACTTCTTTTGCGAAAGCGTTCTCCGCATGAATAGCAGCCCCCGCCGTGCCTCTGCACTTTTGCTAATTGCCATTTTTTTTCAATGGTTCACCAGCCCAGTCGCCGTCTGGGCTGGTGCAGCCGCCAATATGCGCGACGCGGCGAATCGCCTGCTGGCAGCCGCGACTCCTGCCGAACGGGCCAGCCTTGTCTTTCCATTCGATTCACCCGAACGCCTCAATTGGCACAACATTCCCCGGCCAAGGCTGGGGCTGCGGCTAGACAGTCTGAACGAAGGAACATCAGACGTCGCCCATCAATTGATCTCATCGGGGTTATCGCCAGTCGGGTTCGAACGAGCGCTCAAAGTAATGAGCCTCGAAGAAGTCCTGTACCTTATTGAACCAGAACCAGAAACCGTTCGCCGCAAGCGGCGCGATCCCGGGCAGTACTTCGTCTCCATTTTTGGTGAACCCAAGCCCGACAGCCGCTGGGGTTGGAGATTGGAAGGTCACCACTTGTCGCTGAACTACGTGATTGATCACGACCAGGTTATCGCCAGTACCCCCGAGTTCTTTGGAGCAAACCCAGCCACGTTTGTAGCAGGCAAAGAACCGGCCCACCGCGTTTTGGCAGGCAGAGAGGACTTGGCTCGGCAACTGGTCAACAGCTTAACCCCCGAGCAGCAGGCTCTCGCCATCGTTCAAGAAAAGCTTCCCGAGGACTTGTCCTCGCCCGGTCTTCCGCAAGCTGTGGTTGGAAAACCGCTGGGGATCTCGGCCAAGTCCTTCACACCCGCTCAGCTTGCTCTGTTTAAACAGCTTTTCGAGCAATACGCCGAAAACCAAGCGTCCGAAGTAATGGCCGAGCGACTGCGCGAATTCGACGCTGAACCGCTGGAAACCGTTTACTTCGCCTGGTGGGGTGGCCTCAAGCCGTTCGAGCCTCATCACTACCGAATTCAGACCACTAACTTTGTTGCCGAGTACAACAGCGTTCAGAACAGTGGTAACCATATCCACTCGGCCATCCGGAATGTCCGAGGAGACTTCGGAATCCCACGTTAGCACCGCCAGTTTTTGGAACTTCCAAGCTGCGTTAATTCGACCACTTCCTCCAGTCCACGCAGGCAGAGCGGCACACTCTGGTTCGAGCCTTCGAACGATTCCGTAGCCCTAGGTTTGATACCGTTGGTTCACCAGTGACCGGCAAAAACCCTTCGCACAAACAACATCCGGCAACGAGTCTGTTGCCCAAAAGTCCCAAGAAACCCGTCACAGTCGGCACAATCATTACCGTCCGTCTCTCGAATTACCCGCCGGACCCTTCGTCAACAACGAATGTTTCAGAAAGTGGACGTAGATTTCCACTATGAAGCGTTCCGAAAGCGGAGGGTGTCCTTCGCGACGCGGGCTGAGTATCGAGTATGTGAACGTAGCTGACCTCGTGCAGCTACGGCACACTGCTGCGACTCAATCACGGTGATCCTATGTCATCCGAAGAAAGAAAATCGACTAGACTACCAGTCACTCCGGCTGGGACTGCGCCATTGTTTCTGGTCACAGAGGCAGGCCTCAGCAGCGAAGCATTTCTTGACGACGAATCGGCTGGCGGGTTCGGCTTGTATCTGGCCACATTCTTGCCGCTCAATGTTGGAGATACGGTTACGCTCGTCAGACCTCTCTCACGTCATATTGGCACGGTTGCCAATACATCGCTCGAAGGTAACAAACAGCGGGTCGGTGTTCGGCGTGTTCGAGATGAATTGCTGTCCGACGAGGAGGACAAGCCAGAGGTCAAGCCGTTTCTTGAACGAATTGAAGGAACTTCGTTAACCACCGGCACCCTGTTTGGCGTGGTTGGCTTGGCGATCTTTCTCTCGGTTGGCTATCTGGCGTTCGAGCTCATCGTCGACTATGCCGAATCGCAGAACGAAGTCGTCGTGACAGCAGCTCCAGACTCTGGCCGCAGTACTGCTGCACCACAAGTTGCTTCGGTCAAGCCCCAAGGAATTGCCAAGAAGGCCAAAAAGATCATCCGCAAAGCGGCTGTTCGCAGTATGCCAGTTGCCCGCAGTTCCTCGGGTAAAGGTAGCTCCGCTGCCAAATCAATTAGTAGTTGGGCCAGCTGGTCACAAATCCGGGAATCGCTCGGAATCTCGCCAGAAAAACTCTCCACTTTGGAAAAGTCGATCAACGAAGCGTTGGGAGGAAGCAGCAGCGGTTCACCCAGGGACCTCGATGATGACTCGTTCCGGGAGCAACTGCGGGAAGCAATCATCAAGTCTCCCAACTTGTTGAAAAATGTGCTCAGCGAAGAGCAGCAGCAGAAATTGACCAACTCGCTCTTTGGACCACAGGCTAAGCCAGAAGACCCGAAAACCGAACCCCCTTTGGCGACAGAAACTCCCCAGTCCTAGCAACGCCGACCAGCGTACCTGCCCGCCAGCGTCGAGCACGCAAATCACCCAAGGACTGCAGCGGAAACCCCGCTCACTTTGCCTCGTTCTTCGCTGATTCACCCGGGCATTGGCGTTGTTCAGACCGCGCGGATGGCGAGGGCGCTGATTCAACAGCCCCCGGCTTATAAACGCGACGCATCGGGGGCTTCCGCTTCGCGCCCCTGCCAGCCAAGATTGATTAGACCCGGCTTGAAAAAGGCAAAGGAACTGCTGATTCACACAACGCGATTGCAATTCTGCTTGCGGGAGGGGACGATAAGAAAGTCATGAGTATCGGTCGGTCAGGCGGATCGCCTCTTGCCTCTTCTAATTCCCACTCGTCAAGCCACGCAATATGCTCCCCACTCATCCAGGCGCTAAAGAGCAACTTCGTTTTGGTCCGGACTGGCCTCCCCTTTTTTGCAGATCGACAATCTGTCTGCTAGCCGCAGTGACCGGACTGCTTTCCTTGGAATTGGCCCGCGCCGAAGAGCCTGCCAAGCGTGCCATTCAATACCCCTTCATGGCTATAACGTTTGCCAGCCCTGGTGAGATCGAGAAAACCAGCGACTTTGTGTTCGAGGCCGCTGACCGGCTTGACATGCAGACCCGATCTCGCACTTTCTTTGAAGAAGGGATGTTTGGCTTTAATGGCCTCGATAAGTCGGCCCCGGCCGGTCTCTACTTTTTCCTCGGAGCAGATCTCACTAGTGGTCCAGTCAGTCCCTTGGGGTTTGCTGGGGTTTCAGATGTTGACAAAGGCAATCAATGGCTGTCACAGCTGATGTCAATGCGTGGACCTCAGACAGCGACGATTGAAGACGTTCCCAACAAGACGGGCCGGTTCAAGATCAAGCTCGACCAGCGAGTCATGCATATTCGACATCAGGATGGAGCCGTCTTTACGACGGAAGATCAGGGAAGCGTCTCGATGTTCGATGCACCGATCGCCCCTCCTGCTCAACTTCTGAAGCGTCAAGCCAGCAACTATCTCATTAGTCAGTCGTTTCTGCTCGAGCGAGTTCCGATTGGCATGAAAACACTCGGGCTGGGTGTCATTACCAACGGGATTGAGGCCGACCTCCAGCAGCGGGATGGCGAAAATGAGGAACTGTACGCTTCGCGCCGGGCAGCCGGAGAACGCCTGGTTGCTTTGATTAAGTTGATTGCCGAAGAAGGGAAAGAAGGGATCCTGGGGGTCGGTGTTGATCGAGTCAATAAAGTCGGCTTTGCCGAGGCCGACTTCCGATGCGAACCAAACAAGCAGCTTTCCAAGTTATTGGGGGCAGCCTCGGGCAGACAAAGCCAATTTGGACCGGTCCTGTCACAGCCAGCGGTTCTAACCGGTAGCCTTTCATTGCTGCTGGACGAACAAACCCGCGAGCCTTTAGCCGCTCTTTCCAAGCAGCTTTGGAAGCAAAATTCTTTGGAAACCAACGAAACAAATCGCGAACTCATCGCCCCTTGCGTCACAGCCCTTGCGAACACAGTTGGCGAAGGACATCTCGATGGATTCATCCAGTTAACAACCGGCACCGACAAGCTATTTACCGCTGTCGCAGCGATCAAAATCAATGGGGGTGCTGCTTTTCCCGAACAGGTCACCAAACTCATCAAAGAACTTGAAAACGGGGCACTCGTCAAAGACCGTCTTGCATTTGACATCGAAAAGATCGGCGAGTCCCGAATCCACAGCGTTCAGCAACTCGGCATGGATAAAAATGGCGTGCGGCTCTTCGGAGAGAACGCCAAAATCTATCTCGCCATCGCCCCCAATGCGATCTGGCTAGCCTTAGGAGAGGAAAGCGTTGCATTGCCCCAGTTGAAGGACAGCCTTGGCCGGATGACAAGAGGGGCTGGTCAATCAACCCGACGTGCGGCTGTTCAAATAGAGACAACTCTTCGCGGCATCTCCAGGTTGATCGACCCCGACAACGACAAGCGCAGCGGCGAGATGCTCGAAGAACTTGATGCAATCCCCACCACGATGGGAGATGCCATTCGATTAGACGTCGTGCCTCGAGATAATGGTATCCGGCTGCGGGTGGAGGCTGAAGAAGCAATCATCGCTTTAGTCGGAAGGCTGATTGCCCGCGGGGTCCTCGGCCCGCAACTGTAAAGAACAGCCGTAAGCCGCCGTTCCGGCAGTTTCTATTTCGCCTTCGGCCTGAACGCCTGAATGCGGGCAGGGTTCGTTTCGATGTATGGCCCACCCAAGAGGTCAATGCAATACGGAATCGCAGGAAAGACCGCATCGAGACACTCAGCGATCGCCTTCGGCTGGCCGGGAAGATTCACGATCAACGTCTGCCCGCGAATACCGGCCGTTTGCCTCGAAAGAATCGCGGTAGGGACCTTCAGAAGCGATACCTGACGCATCAGCTCACCAAAGCCAGGCATCATCTTCTGGCAGACGGCGGCCGTTGCCTCAGGGGTCACATCTCGAATTGCAGGTCCAGTACCGCCCGTCGTAATCACCAGCGAACAGCGGTCATCATCGCACAATCGCTTAAGCGCTAACTCGATCTGTGGTTGCTCGTCCGGAATGACCAACGGAACCGCTTCGAAGGGGGAGACAACAACCTCCTGCAAGTACTCTTGAATAGCCGGCCCCCCGCGGTCGACATAGACACCCGCACTGGCACGATCAGAGATTGTCAGCACACCGAATCGGGCAATTGTGGAGGTCACTCTGGTTTCCTTGTCGTCGGCGGAATGGTCGTCTCAAATCGGTTATGTGTCTCAATGGGTTGTTACCGATTCGCTCAGTACCTCCCGACGGAAACAGTTCTTATCGCTGTTCCCGGTGACCTACATATTCGTCTTGGCATCGCTGGCGTCACCCAAAAGTCCCTGTACAGCAACACTTAATGCGGCATCGTGCTGATGGTCTTTTGAATAGATTCGCACAATACAAAAACTGGTCGGCAGTGCACGAAACAAATCGTCGTCGGTCAGTTCTGTTGCCGCACCAACGGCCGGATCGAGCAGGAAGTTTTGCCCCCCTGCTGGCAAACGCCCCGACGGCCGATGGTAATGCCGGGCAACGTCAATCTTAAGCGGAATATCCCGAATCCCTTTTGGCAAGCGGTCACGAACT
>JAIXVG010000290.1 GCA_027483145.1 Planctomyces sp. | reverse complement strand
CTCGTATTTCTGATGGCTATGTCGGCTGGCAAGAGAATTCGTTTCCGGGCCTATTGGGGAATGTGGTTGCAGGACGAATTGCCAACAAACTGAATCTGGGGGGAACCAACTGCGTCGTCGATGCCGCCTGTGCGAGTAGCTTAAGCGCACTTCATCTGGCTGCTCTTGAGCTGAGCAGTGGCCGGTCGGATATGGTGTTGACGGGTGGCGTTGATACGTTCAACGACATCTTTATGTTTATGTGTTTCAGCAAGACTCCCGCGCTCTCTCCCACTGGTCATGCTCGGCCTTTCTCCAAAAACGCAGACGGAACAACACTGGGGGAAGGACTGGGAGTTGTTGTCTTGAAGCGCTTGGCCGACGCCCAGCGGGATGGCGATCAGGTATACGCCGTTTTGCGTGGACTGGGATCTTCCAGCGATGGACAAGGGACTGCGGTCTACGCCCCCAAAAAAGAAGGGCAAATTCGCTGCTTAACCAACGCCTATCAGGTGGCAGGGGTCAGTCCGGCCAGTGTCCAGTTGGTTGAAGCTCACGGCACGGGAACGAAAGTAGGAGACGCCACCGAAGTGGCTGGGCTGGCGGAAGTCTTTCGCCAGGCCGGAGCAACGCCGGCCTCGTGCGCCGTCGGGTCGATCAAGTCGCAAATCGGGCATACCAAGGCAGCAGCCGGGGTCGCCAGCCTGATCAAGGCCACACTCGCGCTTCATCACCGGGTGCTTCCCCCGACGATTAAAGTGGATGAACCGGCAGAGGTTTTGGCTGATGAAGCCTCGCCATTGTACGTCAATACTCAGCCGCGCCCCTGGTTTGTCAGGCCGGGTGTAACCAGAAGAGCGGGCGTGAGCGCGTTCGGTTTCGGTGGAAGCAACTTCCACTGCGTTCTCGATGAAGCTCCGAAAAAAGAGCGTCACGCCAACTGGCGCAGCGATATTCAGTTGTTCCCGTTCAGCGCGAATGACCGTCAGGGGCTTGGGCAGCAACTCGAAGAGTTCGCGAAATTAGCACGGGCGAATTCGGCCGTTCGGTCGGAAGCCTGGCGAAACGCCGCCCGACAATTGCGGGAGAAGTTCCGCTCCACCGCTGCAGTACGGTTGATACTGGTCACCAGCCCAACCATCGATATCGAGAAGCAACTGGCCAGCGCAAAGGGACTTCTCGAACAGCCCGTCAAAACGATGCTGGCCTCCCCCGATGGGGTCTATCTCGGCACGGGCACCGTACCAGGTAAGCTGGCCTATCTGTTTCCCGGCCAAGGTTCGCAATATGTCGGGATGTTCCGCAACTGGGCCTGCCAGTTCCCGACGTTCCACGATCAACTAGCTGCAGCGAACTTAGCCTTCGAGCAGTTTGCACCGCACGGTAATCAGTTACTCACCGACTTCATCTATCCGGTGAATGGTTGGTCGGCTATGGCGCGACAAGTTCAGCAAGAAGCGTTAAGGCGAACCGAAGTGGCTCAGCCTGCTATTGGAGCAATTAGCCTCGCCGCGCTGACGTTGCTAAACGGGTTTGGAATTCAGGCCCAAATGGCTGGCGGGCACAGCTATGGCGAATTGACCGCGCTGTGTGCCTCTGACCGCTTTGATGAAGCCACGCTGTACAAGCTATCGATGCTGCGCGGCACACTCATGGCAGAGACCTCGGCTCAGTCCGAAACCGGCGGCATGCTGGCCGTGCAGGCCTCCGCTGCGGTGGTCCAGCAGGCGCTCCTCGAAGACATGATCGATGCGGTCATCGCTAATCGCAACAGCCCGGGTCAGGTGGTGGTATCGGGCCGCTTGTCCGAGATCGACCGGGCTGCCAGTTCACTCGCGCGGCGTAACTTGCGAGGTAAGAAGCTCGCAGTCGCTGGCGCCTTTCATAGCCCGCTGGTGGCTGCAGCCAGCCAGCGTTTTAGGCCCGAACTGGAACGGGTGAGCTTTGTCCCCGGCAAGATCCCCATTTTTGCCAATACCTCTGCCGAGCCTTACCCCGATGATGCAGCCGCTGCCCGCGAGTTATTGGCAGGGCAATTGGCCAAACCAGTTAACTTTGAACAGCAAGTTCGCAACATGCAGCGGGCTGGCGTCCATACGTTTGTTGAAGTTGGACCATCGACGGTCCTGACGGGTTTGGTTTCAAGTATTTTGGATGGAACCGAGTTCAAGGCCGTGGCGATTGATGCCTCGCAGGGGCAAAAGGCTGGCCAGCACGACTTGGCCCAGGCATTAGCCCAGATCGCAGTGCTGGGGCATGCAATCGACCTGACTAGCTGGGATCGGCCACATGCGCTCTCTTGGGCGTATCAACCTGCTCCGGCTCACGCGATACCGATCTGTGGTGCTAACTATCGCAAACCGGTCCCCCCCCGCGCGGCGAAGCCAGCCATCGCTAAGCCGGTCAGTCAAGACTCAGCTTCGTTGCCACTGTCGCCAGTGATTCAACAGGCCATTGTTGAACCTCCTTCTGTCGAGTCTGCCCTCCCGCAGGTTGCACCTGTGGCAGCGATTGTTTCCAGTGGTAACGTATCGCCGCCACCGGTATTCGAATCACCCATTACTTCTGTCCACTCTACTTCAGTCAGTGAGCCTCCTCGATTGAACGACCAGGTCTCTCCCGAATTGTTGCGCGCGCTCGAAGCAGCACGCCAGAACTTGACTTCGCTCGAACAAATGCTGCAAACCACAGCCGATGTTCATCGTGAGTTCCTCGAAGGCCAGCAATCTGCGATCGACCTGTTCGAGCGGCTTGCCAATCAGGAATTTGCCGCGCTGACCAGCTTCAGTGACGGCCTTCCCCCTTCGATCAGCGGTCAACCGGCAAGCTTACCCGTTGCGGCTCTTTCATTAGCAACGCCGCCGCCAATTCCAGCAGTGCAGACCGTTCCGGCCGCTCCCGTCGCTCTTTCGACACAGTTGGCAATGGAACCACTCACGCCGCCGGTTGTTGTTCGAACGATCGAAGCTGCAGCAGTTGTAGCGGCGGCCCCAGTGCCAATCGCCCCGGCTACTGTTGCCCCTACGCCTCTGCCAACCGCAGCAGTCCCTGCCGCTGTTACCCCACTTGAAGTAGCGGTGATGGCTGTCGTTGCAGAGAAGACAGGCTACCCCGCCGAGATGCTGACCCCCGCGATGACCCTCGATCACGATCTGGGGATCGATTCGATTAAGCGGGTCGAGATCTTGTCGGCCCTGCAAGAACGATTGCCCCATTTGCCACCTGTGAAGCCCGAAGACTTAGGGGCCTTGCAAACGCTGTCCGATGTGGCAGCCCTGTTGACAGCACAATCAGCGGCCAGCCCGGTCCCTCACGCCGTTGTGACGCCAATCATTCACAGCGTTTTAGCACCATCCGCGATGCCGGTGGTTGCTGACAGTGTGGCTAGCGCCCCAGCTGTCAGCACTCCCCCTTTCATAAGAGGCAGCAATAGCCTGATGCCCGATGTGCTGGCCGTTGTGGCAGAGAAAACCGGCTACCCTGCCGAGATGCTGACCCCGGCGATGACCCTCGATCACGATCTGGGGATCGACTCCATCAAGCGGGTCGAAATTTTGTCAGCCCTGCAGGAACGCCTGCCAAACTTGCCTGCAGTCAAGCCGGAGGACTTGGGTACGCTGCAAACATTGCAAGATGTGGCAGACCTTCTCTCCGCTAGCGCCACAAGCGTTAGCACTTTAACCGGGCAGACTGCAGTTGCGGCTACCAATGTGGTTCAAGCAACAGTCGCTTCCGCTACTCTTCCCACTAGCGCACCAGCCACTGTAAACCACGGTGCCATCGATCAGTTGCAAACGGAAGTGCTGAAAGTTGTCGCCGAGAAGACCGGCTACCCGGCCGAGATGCTCACTCCTGCGATGACCCTCGACCACGATCTTGGCATCGACTCGATCAAGCGGGTCGAAATTCTGTCGGCGGTACAAGAACAAATCCCAGGTCTACCAGCCGTGGAGCCCGAGCAGCTTGGCTCACTGCAAACGCTCAATGACATCGTGCAGCTATTGGCCGCCTCAGTAGGTAATGGCCAAACGAAGAGTCCTCCAGTCGTGCCGCTGCCAGTCGCTACTCCTGTGGCGGCTGTACCAGGCTTCGTGTCACCGGCTCCAATGACCGCATCGCTCGAATCGGGCTTAACTCGGGGTGATGTGGTCTGGCGTGATCTCCCGCCGCTAGTAGACGGAGCGGTCACACTCCCAGCCGGTTCTGAAGTCTGGGTGACCGATGATGGAGGCGAGTTCTCGTTTCAGTTGGTTCGAGAGTTCTCGAAAGCCGGTTTTGCCACCAGACTGGTCATGCTCGACACCCCCGAGTCGCTGGAAGTCCCCACTTCGCTAGCGGCGATAGTCATTGTATCCCCGGTCACTGGGATGGGTTCCAGCGCACTTTGGAGCGCACTTCGCTGGGTGCAAAAGCTGGAGCGTGCATTCAGAGAACGAGGCGCATCGCGTGGCGCTGTCCTGGCAACGGTTTCCCGGCTCGATGGACAGTTTGGCACCGCAGCCGGAGTCCGCCTGACCGACCCTGTATCCGGCGGCTTGGCTGGCCTCACCAAAACCGTCGCGCGCGAGTGGCCTGAAGTCACCTGCAAATCAATCGATATCGCCCCTCTCCCTGCCGCCTCTCAATCGGCCCTGGCAGCCAGGCTCGCCCGAGAAGTCTTAACCCCTGGCCCGTTGGAAGTGGGCCTGACAGCTAGCGGTCGCGGGACCCTCGATGTCGCTCTCCGCCCTGCCAATGCTGGCCAGCCCCCAATTACCCCCGGCGACCTGGTGGTTGTGACGGGCGGCGCGCGAGGAGTCACCGCAGCCTGCGTTAAACTTCTTGCCCAGCAGTGGAAGCCAACCGTTTTGATGCTGGGCCGCACCCCCATCGACAAGGCTGAACCGGCTGAGCTGGCCGCAGCCCAGACCGAAGGCGAAATCAAACAGGTCTTGGCCCGCTTAGCTGAACCGGGTACCTCCCCCCGCATGATTGACCAGCGCTACCGGCAAATCGTGGCTCAGCGAGACATCCTGCAAACGCTTTCACAGTTAGCGGGCCTGGGCATTAAGGCCGAATATCGAGCCGCCAACGTTCGCGCACCGGAAGAGCTTCATCAGGCTCTGTCGAAAGCAACACAGTTGTGTGGACCTGTCCGCGGAGTGATCCACGGGGCAGGGGTGCTGGCTGATGGCCTGATTGGGACCAAAACCCGTGAGCAATTCGAGCAAGTCTACGAAACAAAAGTTTCAGGCTTAATGCATCTGTTGGGTCTTGTTCGTAAAGATCAATTGCGGTTTATTGGCCTCTTTTCGTCATTCACGGGACGTTACGGCCGCGTTGGTCAGGTCGACTATGCGATGGCAAACGAAGTCCTCAACAAGCAGGCCCAGCAGTTATCAAAAGAACTCCCCGGCTGCCGAGTGGTCGCTTTCAACTGGGGTCCCTGGGAAGGGGGCATGGTCACTCCTGGACTAGCCAAAATTTTCGCCCAGGAAGGGGTTGAACTCATTCCACTGGCAGCCGGTGCGCGGCAGTTGGTCAGCGACTTGGCAGCAGGCTCAACCAGCAGCGCTGAAGTCGTTGTTCTGGCAGGACAGTTACCAGTCGAACGTGGCAGTACGAGCATCACGCCGTCGGCTGCGGTCCCATCGCCGAAAGGCCAGCCAGATCCATTCGAGATTCCGGCCGACTATCGCCTGGTGGCAGAGCGAACGATTTCGCATGGCTCACTTCCCTGCTTACGGTCGCATATGCTGGCAGGCAAAGGGGTCGTCCCGATGGCCCTTTTCGCAGAGTGGCTGGCCTTTGCCACGCTTCATGCTAACCCCGGACTCGAACTACTCGATCTATCTGAAGTCCGCACGCAAAAAGGAGTCATCCTGGCAACCGGTCAGAAGGTCCAGTTGCGTCTGTTCGTGACTCGGGCAAAACCTGTTGGTCACGCGTTTGAAGTCCACGCTCGCCTTTACGGGCACGATGGTCAGCGAAATGTCCTTCACGCTTCTGCCGTGGTCCACTTAGGCAACGAACCACGCCGCGCACCAGATGCGCCGGCCGGGGTCGCTCAAAACAAGTTGGCCCCGTGGCGACATCAACCACGAGCTGCTTACGAACAACTTCTGTTTCATGGTTCCGATTTCCAATCGATCACCAGTGTCATCGGCTGCGACGCAACCGGTATCGAACTCTGGGCCAAAACCGCACCTGCCCCCTTAGCCTGGATGACAGAACCATTCCGATCGCAGTGGACGACCGATCCACTGATCATCGACACGTGTTTCCAAGCCATGATTCTCTGGAGCCAGGACCAGCGGCAATCACCCGTTTTGCCCTGCTACGTTGGACGCTACGAGCAGTACCACCCGGGCTGGCCTCTTGGCGAAGTCACGAT
>JAIXVG010000407.1 GCA_027483145.1 Planctomyces sp. | reverse complement strand
AGTTGCAGACGTTGATGGCAATACCGGGATTGCCGTGAAGGGTGTGATTCGCAAGAAGATTCTGCGAGATCTGCCTAATCGTCTGGTCTCAGGTGTGGTTAAGCTCAACGGTCCAAGCCGATCGGTTGAAGCCGTAGTGCGTGACATCAAGGCCTACGACGGCTGGGTCTCGATCAACGTGCAATAGGCACTCGTTATCACAGCTGGACGCAGATACTGCCCAGCAGACAACGATTTCCCAAGAGCTGGCTTGTCAACAAGCCAGCTCTTGACGTTTTGATCTGGCCGCCGACGAGATCCCGTTCCTGAATGCGTGCCTATAAAAAGATGACGGGTAAAACAATGATGTCTACTCAATCAAGGTTCGCAAATGGCTGAACCAGATTTGCCGATGTTGTGTCCCCAACGAAGTTTCACTTTCAAATGGAGCAAATAAACCAATCGGGCAAAGAGATCGAAGATACAATTCGAATGTTTGTGCCGGATTGAGTTGTTTGTCGGGGACAGCGTCTTGGCAGGATTATGAGCTTTGCAACCAATCGAAATTGCATCGATAAATGAGTTGGCAGAGAGCCGCTCTCCATCCGCACTTCCATTTGCGGCCGGGTACTTGTTCTTTACAACGAAAGGTATAGCTGCAGCGGCAAGATTGGCCGTAGCGAAGCTACTGGATTCCATTCCAACTTTAGGACTGATTCAATTGGCCGAGTCGATGGGCCGGTCGTATTCCTGGGCTAACGAGTGGCATCGAGTTACCCCTCAACAAGTCGAGTCGCTCGCTGGTCCCCTGAATCAGCCGGGATATGTGGCGACACTGGGCTTGTTGAGCCTTCACAGAAATGGCTACGTGCGACATGAGGCTGTGCGTCTGCTGTCGTCGTGCAGCACTCATGATGAACTGCCGTATTTGATTCTGCGGCAGAATGATCATGTCCCGATAATCGCGGAACGTGCCACTATTGCTGTTTCCGCTCGATTGAACAGTGAATATGTCAACCGCGTCACAGCTTGTCTGCCTCTGATTCTGCATCTTGACAAAATGGGTCGCCGTAACCACGGCGATACTATCAGCCGGACTTTGGGTCTGCTCTGCCGCCAAGAACACGAAGCATGTTTGATTGAGGCCGTTAACTCACCACATCGCGAAGTACGACGTCTATTAATGAGTATTGGACTGCGTGAAGGCGCCTTTACTCGACATCTCGTTAAGCTGGCTATCGAATCGAATGATCCACATGTCAGACTCATGGGGTGCCGATACGTTACGGCCGCTTTTTCTCCGGATATTGTTGAAAACGTATTGGAGCGGCTGGCGGTAGACGAATCGATGGCGGTCCGTCTCGAAGTCGCTGGAATGCGTGCCGTTATGATGCCGTCGCAGGCGGATGAGGTGTGGCAAAATGCGCTGCTGGACGAAAGCCGCACTCTTCGTGGCCTTGCACAGTTCATGTTGAGACAAAGCGGCCGAGCGAGTCTTGGACAATACTATCGAGACACCATCGCTCGATGCCCAGAGAATCTCGCGGGGCTTGAAGGACTCGCCGAGTGTGGCGACGAAGCAGATGTTCCATTCTTTGATAAGCTGTTGGCACACAAGTGGCCAAGTCGAAGAGTTGTCGCCATTCGGGCGCTCAGCCGTATCACGAAGGAGGAGGTTGTCGAACGTTTTGTTTCAGCATTGGATGAACCGAGTTCTCGTGTGTTGCGAGAAATTCGTACTTCACTGACCCCTTACCTTTATTTAGTTGATCCAGCCAGATTATTGGTAATCGCCGTTACGAGCAATTACATCGCGGCCCGCCAAAATGCAGTGAGGCTCCTGAAAGACTTAGGAAAGTGGCGCGGGATATCTTGGCTGCTACGGGTTGTTACCACGAGTGATGAAGGCACGTCGTTACTCGCAGTTCGGTTGATTGAGGAGTGGTTTTCTCCGCCGGCGTGTTGCCGAGTATTCACGCAGCCGACTCAAAAAGAAGTACTTGAGATTGCCAAAGCCCTGGAATTAGCAGAAAGCAGGATTCCGACTGAGCTATTGGCATTGCTTAATAAGGAAGTTCGAAGTTGAGGCTGAACTCGAAACCTTGAAAGTGGTGCTGCTTAGCAATACCTTTTTCTGGTCCGCAAAACGCCAACACCCTCGGGGGTGCAGTCCCGAGGGTGGAGTGGAAGGGTGATCATTGATTAGGGATTATGGAGCAAGCCAGGAATCAAGTCGCTCTCGTTTTCTGCTCTTCGCTCTTTCCATCATCCATCATCTTTAATCCATCATCATTCTGCATTACTGTGCTTCGCCATTCGAGTCGTTGTTGCAGACGATGCTTGACTGATCATCGCAGTGGTCTTGGCGATCGCCAAAGCCCGACCCGTTGGTGCTGGAGAGGTGACCCTTGAGGCCGCCCACGCGGAACGACTGAGACATGTTGCCGAACGAAGCCCCGACGTCTTCAAGTTCGTTGTTGATATTGAGGGCGACTTCCGACAGGCCGATGACCATGGCCAGCACGGCAATGGTGGCCACCAGTACGAGTTCGGCCGAAACGATAAAGCCAGCTTCGTCAGCGATCAGAGCGTTGATGAGGTTCGTCATGGTGAGTGGTCTTTCTTTCTGCGTGTGGGTAAGAACCTATCCGAAAACCCGGTTGTGCTTGCTCAAGAACAAGTCGCGTTCAGATGACGCTCAACGCGTCAGAGGGTTTTCGGACAACCGATACAGGCAACAGGTGGTGTGATCGAGCGTTACTGGTCATGTTGTTGTGAACCGTTCGCTTGATGAGGGACCTGTAAAGCACGCTGAATGCCAAACAAAGTTGGCGCGCTAAATTTTCTTGACACCCTCCTGCACCATGGCGACTTAAACCTATTTACACCAACCACTTCCGCATTGTCATTGGCAGCGATTCCTGGCGTTCCCCCATCGCCTCATCCCTGATTCCCTGTTTCCTTTCGGCAACATCTCCCCTGTTTGATGCCCACATCATGTTGCCATTTCGCCACCCTCCCACCTCTTCTCTTCTCATCTCTGGGTGCCACTGGCTCCGCCAGTGTCTTAGCCTTCCCCTCTTCCCCCCTCAACCCTAAACCCCTCACTCCATCATCCCGGCCGCGTTCCCGCGGCCGATAAACAATTCTCGCGCAACCCCTCCAGATAGGTTGAGGGGACTGTTTTTGTCACTGACTTGAATAACCCCCTTAAAACAAAGGTTGGCCAACCCCCGTTTTGTCTTTGATCGGTTCCGCAGGCAGTGACCTCGAGCCTCTCGCGACCCTCGATTTCCTCGTGAAACCTGGGGCCCGATGCGACAGTTCATCGCCATGCGGTCGCAAGTGTTTCCTGTAAGGATGCAGATCTCTGAACTGCACTCAACTGGCCGTTTTGCTGGAAGAGGTCGCGCCCAGCGTGCTGACTGGCTCCTAAGGATTGGGTAGCCAGCCACAGGCCCGGGCGAGACGCTTCTGCGCAATCGGCTTCAGATATTGCAGTTGCCAGCACTCTGGCGGGATTCACGTCCCATTGGACGAATATCATGCCCCTGAGACGCACATCCGAGGCAGGCTGCCGGCAGTTTTTTTTGCGATCAATTCGTGTCCTTTAAACACCAACCCCAAACAGGCACCCAACCCGCCACAACTTAGTGCAACCCATAAGGAACCATGCCGGCCCCACAAACCACCCACAACTCATCGAGCCGACGAGGCTAATCGTCGGGTCCTTCACACTCTGGTCAGCCTCTCACCCGGAAGTTTCCAGCAGGGTGCCAGGGCACGCACGTTCGTATTCATTT
>JAIXVG010000319.1 GCA_027483145.1 Planctomyces sp. | reverse complement strand
TGCAGCAATTGGAGGCGGCTGGCCCAATAATCGACGCGATGCAGCGAGGGGTGAACTGGCTTTTAGCCATGCAAAGCCGAAATGGCGGTTGGGGGGCCTTTGATGCCGATAACGATCGCGAGCTATTGACCAAGGTGCCGTTCGCGGACCACAACGCGATGATTGATCCTGCCACAGGTGATATCTCGGCCCGTGTGCTGGAAGCCTTCGCGGGGTTAGGCTTGCCAGCGGAGCTGCCTGCGATTCAAAGGGCGCTGACGTTCATCTGGGCTGATCAAGAAGAAGACTATGCGTGGTTTGGCAGGTGGGGAGTCAACTACATCTATGGAACGTGGCAGGTGATTGTGGGCCTGGTGGCGATAGGGATTTCGCCCACCGATGCTCGTATTCGACGTGCTGCAGATTGGCTGAAGTCTAAGCAGCAAGAGTGTGGCGGCTGGGGTGAAACGGTTGCGACGTACGATGACCCATCACTCCGAGGAACGGGTGAGCCAACGGCATCTCAAACAGCGTGGGCCGTGCTGGGGCTTTTGGCAGCGGGTGAGGCGAAGTCGGCTGAGGTCGAGCGGGGGATTGAATACCTGCTCGCATGCCAGACGGCTAAGGGAACTTGGGATGAGCCGCAGTTTACGGGAACTGGTTTCCCAAGGGTGTTCTATCTGCGGTACCACTTTTATTCGTTGTATTTCCCGCTGATGGCGCTCGCGCGTTATCGATCTACGACGCCAAGTTAATCGGTCAACAGCAGCTACTGGCGCAGTCGTTTGGGCAACTGTCTTTGTTTGGGCGATTGCTTGAAGGCAAGAGTTGTTACTGCGAAGACGCCGAGCTCGCGAAGGAATGACCTTTACTTGGATCTCTTTGCGTCTTTATGGTGGGTTTGGTTTTTCGGATTTGCTTTTGACACTGCAACGGTGCGTTAAGACGCATCCTACGGACGGAGCTGTCCCGCGGAACTTGAAGTGAATGCAAAAACCGGAGGCCAGCATCTTGCTGAACTCCGGTTTTCTTTTAGTCGGCCGTCAAGAATTGGTGACTTCAGCGGCCATCCATAGCAACTGAAGCGACCATCTCTCAAGCCGAGAGGTTATGCGGACTGCTGAACATTAACGGCAACAATTCGGACCTAGAATTCGCCGACGACTTGTCCATCAGCAATGTTCGCAAGGCGACTGCGAACTGAAGAATCGATGTTCTCGGAGATAAACCGCACGGCTCCATCACCTAAGAGCAACTGTACGCCGCCAGTGTGCAAGCTTCCCGGACTGGTGTTTTCGCCAAGGCGTCCAATGACGACTGGCGTGACTGTGTACGGAACCGCCTGCCAGAAGCAGCAGCGCCAATCGTTGATTTTGGGTGCCAGAGTGAAGTTTGCCAGATCGATCCCGACGCCAACGTGCGAAGCATAAGCCCATTTGGGACATTCGCCGTCATAAACGTTGAGAGTCGTTTCCACGATGGCCACGGTGTTACTAGTCCCATCGGTGATGTCGCGGATCGAACTTTTGGAGTTGTTCCCAAAGAGCCGCCGGGTCGACGTATCCCAAGACGTCCACTGACTATCAATCGCGTCGGCATTCACTGAGAATTCGTAGTTCGTCTTCGCACCATACAAGCCGCGAGTGCTACTGGTGGAGGTCATGTTGTACCCATCACTACGAGTTGCAAAGTCACCCGAGTCAGACGGGCACAAGAGAGCAACCAGCTTCGTAGCGGCAAGTCTCTCGTTGACACTGCTTTCGACGGTTCCGACGATCGTCCCACCGCCAGAATTTCTTGTTCCAATGGCGGAGTTGAAGTCGAACTGATTGTAGAGAGGTGCCTGATCGATGTATGGGAGAAGCATTGACCAGCCGCGGTGGTTGAGCACACGCGAAGAGACCAACCCACCCCAGGAACCGCCCCAACCCATCGTGGAATAAGGGAAGACGCCGAAGGCATCGTGGTAGTTGTGCAGTGCCAAGCCAATCTGCTTGAGATTGTTTTTGCACTGCGTGCGGCGAGCTGCCTCGCGTGCCTGCTGCACGGCTGGAAGGAGCAGAGCAATGAGAACGGCGATAATGGCGATGACCACCAGCAGTTCAATCAAAGTAAAACCTGTGCGACGGACCTTGACCATCAACAATCTCCAAGAAAAGAAGGCTGAAAAGCAGAATCTGATCTGCATCAGAGAGTGAAAATTGTCTGTGCGGTACCAAAGGAACCGATCCGACACCGAGGTCGGATCGGCCTAGCTGAGGACATAGCGACCTCTGGCAAGCGATCAGGAACTAGAATTCTCCGACAACAGCGCCGTCGGAAATAAGTGCCAAACGGTCGCGGGTAGTGTTGTCCATATTCTCTGAAAGGAACCGAACTGAGCCATCACCCAAGAGGACTTGTAGTCCACCAGTGTGAGTACTGCCCGCGCCACCCCATTCGCCAAGGCGGCCCGGCTTTGAACCAGCCGAGTAGGGAGTTGCTTGCCAAGCACAACATGGCCAGTAGTTTAACCGAGGGTGATCACCGCTGGTCATGAAGCGGCAGCCGCCGCCCACCCAACCAGAGTAAGCCCATTTGCCGACTTT
>JAIXVG010000051.1 GCA_027483145.1 Planctomyces sp. | reverse complement strand
GAGCATCCCTGCGACGACACCCAGCGAGATACCCACCGCCAATCCGACAATTCCAAGAATGATGAAGGTTCCCATGCTTGATCTAACGAGCTTACGACTTCGGCCTAGCGCATTGATGCCACTTATCTTTTCTACAACAGTGACGTGCTGAGCTAGCCCGAGCCAGATTGCGAAAAGAATTCCAGGGACGATGAAAAGTAAAATCCCTCCGAAGATGACGAGGAACGTCAAAAAGATGGTCAGCAGCATGGGACCAAGCCTCGAAAGTCCAAACTGAATGGACTGAAGCGCGGTCACCTTTCGGCCGAGATAAATCTCCGCAATCGCATGGATAATGGCCGCGTTCGTAATCGGTAATACCACAACTAATGACAACAAACCGAACGGCATGACGACCGGTAAATTGGCAACTGTCGCCTGCTGAAACCGAATCAAATCCTCTTGTGTTGGCGACGGAGGAAGTTGTGGAGCGATGCTGGTGAAGTACAACGAAACAGCAAGCTGAAACGGAATGTACAAAAAGGCCATTACTTGAAACAACAAGCCGATGTTGTCTCGAAGCAGCGAAATGGCCTGATCAAGAACCCCGCCAATCCCCAGCTTTTGAATACGATAGCCCATTACTGTTCCCTATAAACCAATTGTGACAAGCACTTGATGATCGCCCGTCGAGTGGGCAACCGAAACACAGTACACTTGTTGTTGAGGTAGGTAAAGTCAACAGGAACATCGATTGCCAACTGAAAGTTCTGGCAAGGATTTGACGTCGATCTCTCAGGAAGTGTTCACTTTGTTGCCGTTCTTTGAAAGTGCGAGCCGGACCGGCCGACGGCCTGAAGATAACGGAGAAATGCTATGCCATCGCTACTGGTTTCGGCTTGAGGAAACAGTATGCGATTCGCCACCTCAAGGAGACCCGATAGGATTTGGCGTTGCCGCTTCATTCAACGCTAACGCGTTTCGGCTGGCTGAAGGAAAGGACAATACTTGCACAATCGATACCGATGCAGGGTCTCAAGCGAATAGCAAAGCGTTTTCTGCGTTGAGTGCCACTCGCACGCGAATTGCATTGTCGCCGATCTCTTTTATTGCCCATCGAGGTTATGGGTGAGGGACTCGAAAAAGATGTTCCATTCGGAGTGGCTCTCTGTTCTGACCTTGCGGATGATCAATAGCCTGGTATTCGGCAGGCTGATGTTCTGCCGATGATGATAGTGGTTGTAACCAATCTCCCAGGTCGAGTAGAGGTCGGATGTTGGCGAATTGTCTGAGCATACTCGGTCCATCGAGCCGGAGAGCAGTTGCGTTGCCAAAAGTTCGATGGCCGCGGTGTATCGTTCCCGATTTTCACCGTAAATATCAACGCCCTGATTCCAAGCCACCTCTGCCGCGCGTAATGCCGATGCCATGCCGTATTGCGAATGATGTCCGTTGTCTCGGCAGGTCTCCTGGGTTAACCCGTTAACCCGTTTTTGGGGGTTGAACCACTGGTTCTGGTCCGAAAGAGGGCCATCGGCAACAAGATAGAAGTACTGGCGACTGCGGGACCTCAACCTGCGCAGCCCCAACTCAAATTCTTCTTCGTCTTCGCAAAAGACAGCGATATTGAGCATGGCATCGATTTGAGTCAGGTCGACATTTCCGTTCCAGGTGCTCATCTTGTTTAGGACCGGATAGAATGCGGTTTTGAACATCGTTTGCACTCGCGACCTGTCAGCAGAGGTCCAGCCAGGGTAGTCGCGCATGATTTCGGCGGCAGGCCCTAACAGTGCACCGATCCAGCCCCCTTGCAACAGATTTTGTCCATCCACAGGTTGATAGCCGGCAAACGTTTGGCCCCAAGTGTTTAGTATTCCGATTGCATTTTTCGCAAACGTTTCATCGCCGGTGTAGTACCATGCCAAAGCGTTGGCACACGCCTTTTTTCCATCTTCTTTTTGACCACTCTCATCACCGGGGGCAGAGGTATTGGTGCTGGCCACTGCCAATTGACGCATCTTAATGAATTGCCCAAACCACGGCTGTTCATGGGCCGTGACTTTCGCTTTGACAAAGTCGAGTTCGGTCTTGCCGTAGACTCCGCCGGGATGCACAAATTCTCTTTGGGCCATAGCCGTTGACGGGAAGCAACTTGCACAAATCCAAGTGATACACAGAAGCAGCCACGGGCCTTGATGAAATGGTTTGCGGATGATGAGTTGCTCCTGAGATAAGACTTAGCGTCGTGTTGGAACGGTACCAAATGCCGTATGAAAGACAAACTTGATTGTGACAATACAGGAATTGCTTGCTACGTACATATTGGGCGATGTGCCAGCGAGTGAGCTGACGCGCATTGTCGACAAAGAACCAAGCAATGCTGACCTCTCGCTGCTATCTGCTATTCTGAAGAAGCATGCAGGCGATTCTCAGCAAGTGGATCAATACTTCAGGCAGATTGTGTCTGATCTGGGGCTGGAATTCCCGAGCCAACAGGGTGCTGCGATCTCATTTGCCAAGACAATTGCCCGCTCGATTTTGGAGCAGCAGATTTCTGCCTACGAAGGAGCGAGAATGTTCTGGCAGAAGATTTACGTTCGCAATCCTGAGATCGCACGACTCAGTGTATTTGTGGGATTCGCCAGCGAATATGAGGACGACTCATCACACAAGGCGAAGTATGAAGAGATGATCTGCGAAGAGTGCCGACTACTACTTTCGGAGGCCGATTGATGCGGCGAGAGTTCGACGCGGCTCAAAAAAAACAGCACGTCATTCGGAGAACGCCTCAGCTTGCCGAATGGAGCGATGCCAATGATACCGGCCACTCACTGCATAACTTGGTGAATCTCCGCACCCTGGACATCCGCGCTTTTTGGGGGATCGACCTCTTTATATTTTCAGATACACGAGGAATTCAGGTCACTTTCAAGGCTTGATTGCATGTTTGCGTTGCAGCTTATGAGACAAGGAAAACGAGATGTTTGGGGGTAGCCCGATAAAGGAAGCTGTTCGGCAGCTCACTGTCGCGTTCGAATCGACGCTTCCGGCTGATGATGTTGACATTGCGAGGGAATACCTGAGCCACAATGAGTGGGGGATTGCTTACGAGCATCTTTGCTCTCAGTTAGCGGAATTTCAGATTCCGATTTCGCAGTCAAGCTACGAGCAAATCGTCGCTGTAGGAACCCAAATGAGGTTGCCACCTACAAACTGGGAACAGCTCGCTAAGTTGGTGGTAAACAACTAAACAGCGAGAAGTTTGAATTGGGGGTCAGTGCCGTGATGATTACCCGATTCATGTTTGGAGGGATAATAGCGTTTATCGCGTTCATTGCTGTCTTCATTACGAGCTTCGTTTCAGCTCTGTTGTCGCGTGAGACCTCGCAGACGAGTCCTTTGGTCAATGCCGCTGCCGTGGCCATAACCACTTTGATCTCGGCGCTGATGCTAACGGTTTACGACGAGGCCAAACACAAGGCGACAATTCGGACCGTAAGGCGAAGGCTGCTAGCTGCTGAAGCGTTAGCCGAGGAGCAGCTTCAGGGTGTACCACCGCACCAGGGGTCCGCAATCTTGCTTGAGACCCGCCGGGAGATTTCGCGTTTCTATCGCGTTCCAATCGAGAAAGTCAGCGACAGGCTACGTCTGGTTGAAAATCTTTCGGTCGACAAGCTGTCTCCCGCATTTCAATACGCGGTCGTTGATGGGGTATTGGCATCGCAAGAGATCGTCGCTCGACACTTCCACTTTTCGTTAAGAGGTCTAGAAACGGTGCGTGACTTGGCCGACGCGATCCAGAGAATCATTGATGACATTGAGGCCCACCGCTGACCTTTGACAAAGCACCATATGGGGAGAGACATTGCCAAAAGGGTGCATTTTGAAGGGGGGGGAACCCGCATTTCGAGAAAACCGGTTCGGTACAGGTGTAACCGTTCACAGTACGAAGACTGAGGGTGCGTGAAAGCGGCGAATTAGGCTGACAGGCCTGGCCGGAATTCGCGATTGGCTGTTCGCCACCTTGCTTGGAAGCCAAATGACCGGGGGGAAAGGCTGAACTTTCCGACAATCGTTGACCGAATGGCCCTAGCGGGGTAGCCTCTTACGGCGAGAAGGCCGAAATCATAGACTGAGGGTACCGACCGGCTGAATAACATCAGGTTGCGGGTCATCAGTCGTTGCAGGCTTGGCCTCGAGTTTTTGGGCGGCCCAGATGCTGGCCGAGATTTGAAATAGTGCGATAGGGACGAATCGTTTGCAGCCAGAAATTACAGCGACCTTCGACGAACTTGGACTCAGTTCTGAAACACTCGCTGCGGTCCGCGCTAACGGCTTCACCTCTCCCAGTCCAATTCAAGCCGCATTCATCCCAATTGCCCTAACCGGGGCGGACTGTATTGGGCAGGCAAAAACCGGGACCGGGAAAACGGCGGCATTCGTGCTGCCGATATTGGAGCGGCTCGACTTCGATGATGACCGGACCCAAGTGCTGGTGCTGACGCCGCCGCGAGAGCTGAGCCAGCAGGTCGCAGACGAAGCCAATAAACTATCGAGAAATCATCCGGTAAGAGCGGTTTGCTGCGTTGGTGGTCGGCCGATGGGTGGCCAAGTTCGGGAGCTGGAGAAGGGTGCCCAACTGATCATCGGAACACCCGGGCGGGTGATCGATCTACTAGGACGAGGATACCTCAATTTTGGTTCGATCCGGATTGTGGTGCTCGACGAAGCGGACCGCATGCTGGACATTGGCTTCCGGCCGGCGATCGAGCGAATTCTGAAACAATGTCCTGATGATCGGCAGACGTTACTTCTCTCGGCGACGCTTCCCCCTCCGGTTGAGCGACTGGCTCAGCGGTATATGCATTCTCCGCAGCGGGTCGATTTGTCCCCCAAGGGAAATGTCACGCACGATAGTATCGAACAGTTTTACGTTCCGGTCGATGCGGACCGAAAGTTCCGAGTTCTGGTCAAGCTGTTGGCTCAGGAACGCCCCAAGCAGGTGCTGGTCTTTACTCGCACTAAGCGCGGTGCAGAAGAGGTTCACCGCAAGTTTGAGGGTCGGCTGCCAGATATTGCGTTTCTGCATGGAGACCTGGCGCAGCCGATGCGAGATCGGATTTTGAAGAAGTTCAGGGAAGGGAAGCTGCGACTTTTGATTGCGACCGATGTGGTCGGCCGGGGAATTGATATCAGCGGGATTTCTCACATTGTGAATTACGATGTGCCGCAGGACGTTGATGACTATGTGCATCGGATTGGTCGCACGGGGCGGTTGTCTTCTACGGAAGGACGGGGCAAAGCCTATACGCTGGTCACGCTGGAGGATGGCCCGATGCTGACCGAGATTGAAAAACGGGTGAATACGCTGCTGCAGCGATACGAAGTCCACGGAGTCGAGGCCCATCGGCCACGAGCGAAACCCAAGACGTTGGCTGATGCGGTCCCCCAACCGAAGATTGTCCACGACTATGAGGATGATTGGGGACACCCGTAGTAGTTCATCAAAGCAACCGGTCTGAATTTCAGATGTCGGCGTTCCGGTAGTTGAACCAGGTTACAGCGAACCTCGGTAGACCTGTCTCGTTGGCATTGATCGAGCGACGCTATGCGTCACTCAGTGGATAGACTTTGTAGAGCTCACTGGACCTCGGAAGCGAGCGATTCCTTTGGTTTCAAGTTGGTCCATGGTCGGGTAAGCAAAGCCGGAGCAAATGCGGCGCAATCAAGGGGATTGGGGTCGATGGGCACGCTCGACGTTAACAACCTGGCCATTAAGGAAGAGTATTCCTGGGTTAAGGTGAGCAAAGTTTTTCACGTGTCTGATGCCGAGACGGGTGAACCGTTGCTCAAGGCCCATGAGCCTCGACTGGGATGGGTCGTTGCAACATGTCGATTCCTCGATAATCTCAAGCGGAACACCCCGTTTGACCTCGATATTGAAGACGAGGATGGCCAAGTTGTAGTGCGAGTGAAGCGCGGCTGGACGTGGTTTTTCTCTCACGTCACGGTTGAAGACGGGAATGGTGTGGTCCTGGGGACTTATCGTCAGAAGTTCACCTTGCTCAAGCCACAGTTTGATCTGATTGGCGCAAGCGGCGAGAAGCTATGTACGATGACGGGCAGTTTTGTCCGGCGAGCGTATGAATTCAAAAGCGAGTCTGGTGACGTATTGGCCCGGATTGACCAGCAGTGGGCAGGTCTCGCGAAGGAAATGTTCACCACAGCCGACAACTACCTGCTGAAGATCGCCCCTCAGGTCCCAGCGGGGCATCCCGTTCGAAAACTGATGCTTGGTGCGGTGGTCTGCATCGATTTGGTGATGAAAGAATAGCACAGGCTGAGACTTTGCCCGTTGCCGTAT
>JAIXVG010000132.1 GCA_027483145.1 Planctomyces sp. | reverse complement strand
CGTCGATGGCGACGCGCACGCCTTGGACACGGCTAGGCTGGCGTACCAGTTTGGGGACCAGGACGGGGGCAAGGGTTGGTGGCAGGCCGCGATCCGAGTTGGCGTTGACGATGCGATCGGCGATGAAGAGAGAGGCCTGGGTGGCGATCTCAGCGGTTTGCTCTTTCACTGGGCCACGTCCGACCAGGGCAAAGATGTAGACCGTGCCCATACCGGGTTTCGTGGGGGATTCAAACTTGACCCGTTCGACATCGGCCTGAGCGTCGCGGAAATTGGGTGCCCAGAGAGCGACTTCGAGTCGTGACCGTTCGGCATCGGGCCAGGTGAGCGGGGAGCGCTCATCGAGCATGGCTCGCATATAGGGACCAAGAGCGACTTGCTGATAGGCATCTTTGGCTTCTGGCTTGGCACCAAATCGTTTTTCGGCTCGGGCGATGACCTGCTGTTGTTTATCGGTCATTTGCAGGGCATAGGCTCCGGCATCGTGGCCATCGCCCATGAGGTTTGACAGCGCGAGAAAGCCGCGAATGAGGACCCGTTCGTAGTCTTCACCGGCGTAGGCTTGGGTGTTGTCATCAGTCAGGAGAGACAAACCCTGTTCGGCGTAGGAGGTTTCTTCGAGCTGGTCGAACTTGTCTCGAACAGTGCGGAGAAGTCTCTCGGCTTCGCGGGGCTGACCTTGGGCGAGCAAGACCATCGAGCGATCGAGCTGTTTGACATCATGGTTGCGGAACCGCCAGTCGCGGCGTTTTTCCAGCAGCTTGTTGGCTTCAGTAAGTTGTCCGCTATAGAAGAGATCGCGGGCGGCCTGGGTTCGTTCAAAGTGGGAGGCGCAACCGAGCGAGGTGATGCAGACCAGGGTGGCCATGCTCAGGATTAGCCGGGTCGAACGAAGAGGGATGTCGATCATGGCGTTACATGGAGCGTGGTAAGCTACGGTGTGGGGGTGGGGGTTTGTTGCATGTTGAAGAGGAACGATTCGGTCTTCCGTAGGGTATGGCTTGCCGCACCGATTGATTCACGTGGACGAGGTTCTATTGAGTTCAAAACGCTCCTGCACCGAGATGAAACGACCGAGTCGGATTGATTTGTTGAGTTGGTGCGGCGAGCCGCACCCTACACGACGCGTTGAAGAGCCACTGCTGTGCGAGCCAGAAGTTCCACTTTATACGTTAAGCGAAATCAAAGGCAAGACACTGGCGGAGCCAGTGGCACCCAGATGACCGGCGCACATGGTTGATTAAGTATGCCCGTACTTGCGAATGGCACCCAGTTTGGTCTTGTGATAGCCCTTGCGAAGTTCGGTCGATTCTTTGTCGGCTCGGCCGGTATTCACGTCAACCAGTTCTAGTGTGAAGAGGTAGTCGCGCTGATAGTCTTTGGCGTTCGAGCGGGTTGTGCCCGAGGTGATGGTCGCAAACAGCAGGTAGTCGAATTGCTGTTCCTGCTGTTCCATCGCGGCCTGGAATGCGCGGCGTTTCTGGGGCATGAAGAGGTCATCGGCACGCAGTCCGCATTGGCGAAGGCCTGCTTCCACGTAGCGTCGATTGATCACATCGAATTCGCTCGACTCGGTGACGCAGGTGTCGATCTTTTCGTAGATCTGGTCGCGGAAGTCGCCTAAGTCTTCGGCGCTGCGGTTTTCAACTCCGACAAAACAAATGCGTTTGCGGCAAGGTTCGCCGGTGGCTGATGTTTGCTGGATTTCTTCGACATGTTGCCTGCCCAGGAGCTGAGCCATCGAATCGGCGACCAGTGGTTCCCAGGTTTCAGCCCCAGCCTGATGGCTGCCGACCATGTCTTCGTCTTTGCTGGAAAGGACATGGGCGTACTGTTTGCCGCGGCAGCCAGTGGCGAGGCCTGCGAGGGAGGTCAAACCCAATGCTAATAATGCTCGACGATCCATGTCCTGCATTCCCTCGGCGAATTGATGGCGTGCTTGCAGCTTCACTTGGAGATCAGTTTGTGAGCGGCAACTCGTTTGTCTGTTTGAAACCGAAACGTTTTTTGAAGAGCTGTTTCAGATGTCTGAATCGGCGGTGCGCCACTTGCGGACGCATGATTTGTTTATCGGACCTGTCGGGCCGCTTTATGCATGAAGTTGCGGTTTTTGGCCAGAGGGGTTGGGAGAGATGGGTTTACCTGAATTGCGCAAGTTGCGTAGTTGCGTGCAGGTTTCCCAAAGGCTTTTTGTGGCATCGAGTTTTGGGGGTTAGTTTTGTGGGCTGTGGGGTGAATGACCACAAACGTTGGAGTTGTGCTTTCGGTGAGGTGAAGCAGAACCACGCCCTGGAAGGGCGTGTCACCCGGTAACGAAGCACTCAGCCAGGAAACCGAACGCTAGCGCGTTGCGGCTGATGAGGTGCGGGGTGGCGAATGATCAGGGCTAAGGGCCTTTTTTCCACCACGCTTCGAGTTTTGTGGTGTGGTCGCCTTGGAGTTCGATGGTGTCGCCGTCGAGGTTGCCGCCGGAGCCGCAGAGGTTCTTGAGTTGCTTCAAGACCTCGGGGAGGTTGTTTTTGGTGGCAGAAAGGCCGGTGATGACCGTGACTACCTTACCCTGCTTTCGCTTCTCGACACGGAGCTTGAGCTTTTGGGCGCGATTGGGAACGGCCAGGGGTTGTGGCCCGGCATCGGGAGGGCATTGGCACTTGGCTTCGGGTTGATCGCACTGCGGACAGTGGGGTTCACGATCCCATTGGGTTCCGGCAAATAGGCGTGACATGGTGCGAATGCTTATTGCCGAATGGTTCCGCCATCAGCGGGAAGGACAGCGATGCCGCGGGAGGTGGGGGAAGGGATTCGTTTCTCGACGGAGAGGCTTTCAGCTTTCATTTGGGTCTTTTCGCCGAAGGCGTTGACGACGTGGCCACTGACACGCAGTTCCTGGCCGAGGAAGGCCCCTTCAGCCATATCGAATTCCAGTACGCCGCTGGGGGTGCGCTGGATGAGTTGGGCCTCGATGGCTGGGCTATCGACGGGGGTCATGACGGCGGTTTTCAGTTGAATGAAAGCCGAGTTGCCGTTGACCTTAGTCAGGGTGAATGTCCGTTGAAGGGTGACTTCGCGCTTCAGGCCCCCTTCGACGCTGACCGGAACTTGAAAGCGGTCTTTCCAGCTTCCGCCAATGGGGACCGGGTCGGTCGGAAAGACGATGAGGAAGTTATGACGGGGATCATCTTTGGCGAGGTTTCGGTTAGCGGGAGAGTCGAGCAGGGGTGTGGCCTGAATCAATTGCCCGTTGGCTGCAACCTGGAGTCTGACGCTGGGACGGCCAAGGGTGGCTGCAACATCTTTGAATTGTGGAGGTGGATCGATCGCCGTCTCGCTGTCGTAGATGGCTGCGTCCTGCTCTGCAAATTGAGCTGACATTTTGACGCGGACGATGGTTGGTTCGATGACTGCTCCACCCTGGCCGTCGACCGAAATGACACGGTAGTTTTTGACAGCCGTTGACTCGTTGAGGGCGACCGTTGAGGTATCGCCAAACTGAGTCAGAATCGACATTCGGTTGGCGACTTCGTAGTGGACGAACTGGTTGGGCTGAAACTTGTAAACGAGCCGATAGCCGTTGGCAGCGGGTTGTGCCCAGACAGGACTGTCAAAGGTGAGTTGTGAACCGATTGCCATCAGGGACAAGAGCAGTGGCCATTGGTGTTGGAAGTGACGGATCATGGCTAACATGCTGTGCCTATTGTTTACGGGAGATAGTCCGGTCGTTTGAAGGAGACACTGGCATAGCCAGTGGCCACCAAAATTAGAGGCTGTCTATGCGAGAGCTATTGCTGATTAGCTACGACGGTGAATCGGGGGTAGGTTCCCTTAGCGAAGAAGCCTGACTTTGCCTCAGGTTTTCGATCGGAAGCGAGAAGAACCGGCTTGGGATCGAGGACCCATACGTGGAGCGGGGCATCAGCGGGGTTTTTGGCGGCAAGAGTGAGTGTTTCGGGCTGCCATGTTTCTTGCTGGCTACCGGCGGCAGGCTTGAGCTTGGCTCCAAACTGCTTGCTCATCGCTGCAATGCGTGGATCGTTGAGGGTGTCGAAGCCGCCAACAGTGACGATTGACTGAGAGTGATCGTGATAGACGTAGGCTTCGTGCCCTTTTGCCCGCAGAAAACGAGCCAGTTGGGCTGCATCT
>JAIXVG010000055.1 GCA_027483145.1 Planctomyces sp. | reverse complement strand
GGTTTGTGCCTGATATCTTCGATCGCAGTTTAGTTGATGAGATTTTGCAGGTGACCGACGAGGAAGCCATTGCAACGGCCCGGCGAGTGGCCCGCGAAGAAGGGATTACGTGCGGGATTAGCTGTGGAGCGGCGATGGCGGGGGCGCTGAAAGTGGCTGCCCGGCCTGAAGCAGCAGGGAAAGTGATTGTGACTGTGCTACCCGATTCGGGCGAACGATACCTATCGACGGCGCTGTTTGAAGAGCTGCGCTAGTTGAGGGATTAGGGCTGAGAGTTGAGGAGGGAAGACTTGGGCCGTTTGCTGGGTTTGTGAGCTGGTGGCCCTTAGTTTAAGACACTGGCGGAGCCAGTGGCACCCGAGCGGGTTGATGGTTGGGGGTTAAGGGGAAGAGAAAGTCCCCTTGCATCCGACACTGACCCGATAGCAACCCGCTTAATCGACGTCCGCTTCGAACGATAACGGTGCGGCGAGCCGCACCCTCCAAGACCCTCTTACAAGAAGGGTCTTTCCCTCAACTCCAGACCCTCAACCAACCTCTACTCCCAACCATTCTGGATTTCGTTGTGACGCTAACAGTTGCCAGCGTGTTAGCTGCAGGGGGGAAGGTGAGCCAGCGGCTGCCCCACTATGAGGTTCGGCCGCAGCAGTTGGAGATGGCTGAGGCGGTAGAGAAAGCGATCGCAGCGAACGAACATCTGGTGGTCGAAGCGGGGACGGGGACCGGGAAGAGCTTTGCCTATTTGGTTCCAGCAATCTTGGCGGCAACGGCGGGTCAAGGAGAGCGACCCTCAGCCGACCCGGACGATGATGAGCCTGGTGGCAAGAAAAGTAAAAGCAAGAAGAGTGCTGCGGGACAACGGCGTAAGGTTATCATCTCGACGCATACAATCAGCTTGCAGGAGCAGTTGATTAAGCAGGATATCCCGTTCTTGAATGCGGTGCTACCGGTTGAGTTTTCGGCAGTGCTGGCGAAGGGGCGGTCGAACTATCTGAGCTTGAGGCGACTTAAAGTTGCTGGCGAACGGGCGATGTCGTGGATTGCCGATCCGCAGGATCAGCAGCAGTTTGATCGCCTGGTTGATTGGGCACGCGACACGACCGACGGGAGCTTATCGGACCTTGAGTTTCGTCCTCAATCGCGGGTGTGGGACGAGGTTCAAAGCGAGCATGGGAATTGTCTGGCGAAGAAGTGTCCCACGTATGATTCGTGCTTTCATTACAAGGCACGCAGGAGAGTGTGGAACGCCGATGTGCTGGTGGTAAACCACGCCCTGTTTTTTTCTGACCTGGCGCTACGGCGTGAGGGGGTCAGTATTTTGCCCGACTATGACGTGGTGGTGTTTGACGAGGCTCACACGATTGAGCAAGTGGCAAGTGATCATCTGGGGCTGGGGATTACGAACGGGCAGGTTGAGTACCTGTTGAACAAGTTATACAACGACCGGACGCAGAAGGGGCTGTTTGTTAATGAGCGGCACCTGGGGCTGCAGAAAGGGGTTGATGGTTGTCGGCATGCGGCGCGAGATTTGTTTCAGGATGTACGAACGTGGCTGGCGACCGAGGGGGACAAGAATGGGCGAGTGAGGCAGCCGCTAGAGATTGATAATCAGGCCTCGATTATGCTGGCCGACCTGGCTCGGCGGACGGAGATGGCAGCGAACCTGATTCCGAATGAAGAGCTAAAGATTGAATTTACTTCTGCTGCAGAGCGGTGCAATCGACTGGCGGAATTGATTGCCACGTGGGTGACTCAAGCGACTGAGGAGAGTGTTTATTGGATTGAAGTTTCGGGACAAAGGCAAGAGCGAACAATGCTGGCATCTGCCCCGGTTGAAGTTGGGCCGGTGTTGCAGGCAGAGCTGTTTAATAAGGTTCCGAGTGTCATTTTGACGAGCGCTACATTGGCGGTGGCAGGACAGGGATTCGAGTTTGTGAAGAAGCGGCTGGGGCTGACGAAGTCGACTGGCGTGCAGCTTGGCAGTCCATTCGACTATAAACGGCAGGTGCAACTGGTGCTGGTGGAGGGGATGCCCGATCCGAACTTGCAGCCAATGGACTATGAATCGGCGGTATGCGAGAAAATCAAGGAGTATGTTTTGCGAACGCAGGGGCGGGCGTTTGTGCTATTTACCAGTTACAAGATGCTGTCGAATTGCGCGAGGCGGCTGACACCGTGGTTTGTCACTCAGAATATGGGTCTGTATGCCCAGGGTGGTGAGTTATCGCGGACGCAAATGCTGGAGAAGTTCAAGGCTGATAAGGCGGGGGTGCTGTTTGGTGCAGATAGCTTCTGGCAGGGGGTGGATGTGCCGGGGGATGCGCTGCAGAATGTGATTATTACCAAGCTGCCGTTTAGCGTGCCCGATCATCCGCTGCTGGAGGCGCGGGTTGAATTGATTAAGGGTCGCGGGGGGAAGCCCTTCTTTGAATATCAGATTCCGGAAGCGGTGATTAAACTGAAGCAGGGGTTTGGGCGATTGATTCGCCGCGCGACCGATCACGGGATGGTGGTGATTCTTGATCCGCGGGTACGGACAAAGTCGTACGGGGAAGTGTTTTTGCAGAGTTTGCCCGATTGTCGGCTGGTAGTCGAATAGTCGAGTTGCATCAGCTACCAGACGTTAGCCTGCGGTTTCTTTTGAGTGCCGGGCTATAATTGTGACGCGTGCCCGATAAGAGAAAGACAAAGAGAACCGGACGCTAGCGCGTTCCGGCTGATGAACGCAGTTGATAGCAAAGAGTTCGTGCACAAAGTCGATCGTTTTCAAAGAAGTCAGGATTGTCATGCTGGCCCGTCGTGAAGCTTTTCCCGGTGTGATTGAGATGAACTATCAGGCTCGGCAGCGGCTGGGCTGTTCCGTTTACCTGGTTCACAGCCAGGGAGAGTGGATGCTGATTGATATTGGCTTTGAGGAGACAGCAGAGGAGATCATCGAGCTGATCCGGCAGATGGATTTCTCTCTTGCAAAATGCAAGTATCTCGTCGCAACTCATGCTGATGTCGATCACATTCAGGGGCTGAAACGGGCGAAAGAGTTGCTCCCTCAGGCGGTCGTGGTGGGGCATCCCGATTGCAAAGCGATTTTGGATGCGAATGATCGGATTTTGGCCTACGCCGAGATTTCCGCGCAGGGGATTTCGATCGATTTGCCACCGATTGAAATCGAGCAACTGGTTAACGATGGGGACAAGCTGCAACTGGGTGAGTTAACGCTGGAGGTGTGGAATACACCGGGGCATACCCCTAGCCAGTTGGCGTTTAAGCTCGATCGGCTGCTCTTCTCGGGAGATAATATTTATCGGGATGGCTGCGTGGGGAATATTGACGCGCACCACGGATCGGATATTCCCGACTTCATCAAGTCGCTGGAGCGGATTCGAGCGACGGATGTCGATTGGTTGTTGCCCAGTCACGGGCCGATATTCAAGAAGCGGAACGAGGTTATTGATGCTACGATCAAGCGATTAACTGGCTATCAGTACCTGGCTGACTTTGGCACGTGTGCGGTGGAATGGCCCCTGCTAGAAGAGTGGGACAACGAACTGATTAAGGGATTTGATGCCCGGACGGCCGAGTAAAGGGCTGTATCGGAACTTAGAGCTTATCCGAGAAACCTCTGATGCGGAGAGATCGCACAGTCGAACCAGGGGTTTCGAACAAGCAGAACCGGTTTTCGGATAGGCTTTTAGCCCAGAACCCCGTGTTATGGGGTATTGACGTTGACCTGGCCGATGACGTCGCCGTCTGCGAGGTTGGCGAGGACGTACGTTTGTCGGGCTTCTTCGACATCGATCGTGACGCGGGCTGGGCGGCCAAGGTTGGCGGTAGATCGTTCGGCTTGCAGTGTAAGGGTGCGTTCGCCAGCAGGGACATCGAGTCGCAGAACTTGAATCTTGTCGGGCAAGAGGGACCAGCAGCGGGTATCGGCCACTTCCGTTGCTTCCCAGGCGACACCTGCGATATCGAGGGCGAGGCCGGGCAATGAGCCTTTTTCGCTGCCGACGATTTCTTTGGCTCCGTAGATGACCCCTTTTTTCAGGACGCGACGGGCGACGGCGCGGGCGATGATGTAGGGATACTCTTGCTTGAATTGCCGCTCGGCCATTTCGCCAATATCGACAACGGT
>JAIXVG010000476.1 GCA_027483145.1 Planctomyces sp. | reverse complement strand
GTCCACTGTCCGGGACGTGTTTTGCTTAGCTGACTTGAGAGGCAATCGAGGTGAAAGATGCTAACAAAATAAGCAAATGCTGTACCGTCGGGCAACGACCAGTCCCACGGCAATCATCGAAGTTTTCCTTCCTTCGCCATCCCGAAACTGTTTATTCGTCGAACTTCATCCCCAGACGTCTCTCAGATTGTGTGCTTCATGGACGACACCAAACGCCGTTTTGCTATTCTGCAGCATGACTATCCCTACCCCCATCTCGACCTCCTGCTCGAAAATGGCGAGGCGGCCCTCACTTGGCGCCTTCCTGCTGACTGGCCCAAGAACCTGTCCGAATCCCCGGTTGTGCCAGTTCGAGAAGGCCTCGATTCCGGACAAGGGTCGGACGCGTCAGAGGGGATTCGAAAAGGCTCAAAGAGTCCTACCGCCAACGCCACCCAACTCCCCGATCATCGGCTACACTATCTCACCTACTCCGGGCCAGTCTCCGGAAATCGAGGGAGAGTCATCCAGCGAGATCACGGGCTCATTACCTCACTCGTCTTGGCTCCCGACGAAGTCACCACGCACCTGCAAGGAATCCTATTCCAGGGAACCGTTTCCCTGACCCGCATCTCAGCCGATAACTGGACCGTAACCTGGACTCCTCAAAACCCACTTCCATAACTCACTCGCATCCCCTCAACTTCCAACCCTAAACCCCCCATCGGCTCCCCATGCTTCCAGCATCCCTGCAAACCCAATTGAACCAAAGCGAACCTGCCCAGCGACTAGCCGCCCTCGATGCCTGGCTGTTGGAACAGGCAGACTATCACAAACTGTTCGACGCCCGCATGCTGGCGATCAAGCATCGGATGGGGTTGCCGTTATCAAAACCAACCTCCTTCGATGACGTTCCCGACGACAAACGGGCTGAGTTCGAAGCAGCCTATGTCGCTGCTGCCCGTGATGTTGGCCACCTGTTGCTAAAAGCGGGTGACCTGGCCGGGGCGCATATCTATTTCCATACCATTCGTGAAACAGCTCCACTGTTTGAGGCGATCGAGCAGCTTCCACTTCCAACCACATACAGCCCCGAATCGGAAGCCTTCATTCGCGTCGCTTTTCAACATGGTGCTCATCCTGCCCGCGGCGTCGAAGCGATGCTCGAAGTCCACGGCGTCTGCAATACGATTACATCGCTCGATCAGCAGTTCGGGCAGCTCACAACTGAAATGCGTGCCCACTGTGCCGCGATTCTTGTTTGCCGCCTCCATCGCGATCTGTTACAGAACGTTCGCCGCGATGTGGCCAAGCGTCTCCCCATGTCGACCAATGCCAGCACCCTGCGCGAAACGATTGCTGGAAAAGAATGGCTCTTCGCCGATAGCGCTTACCATATCGATGTCTCTCATTTGCACTCGACCGTCCGGTTTGCTCGCTCGCTCCAGTTAGGTGCTCCAGAGTTGGCATTAGCCCAGGACCTCGCCATTTACGGCAGCCAGTTAGCGGCCTCGCTGCGCTATGCGGGTGAACCACCCTTTGTTGACTATTACCAGGCCCACGAGCATTACTTTCAAATCTTGCAGCGCGGCTCGACCGCCGACTGCCAGGCTGATCTGGCCTACTTTCAGCAGCAATTGACCAGTCAGGATGATGACCGCGATCAAGTCCTCTGTGCTTACGTTCTGGTCGACTTGCTGGTCAGGCTAAAGGATCTTTCAGCCGCGGTCGAAGTGGCCCGTAAGTATCTGATTCAGGGGGACAGCGAGTTTCGCCAACCCTTTGCCGAACTCTGCCTTGATGCAAAGGCCTACGACACCTTGGCCGAATGTGCCATTGAATGGGACGACCCTGTCACACTGACGATGGCCCTCACCGCTCAAAGTCAACAGGCGTAGCAATCTTCTCGGTCGACGCCAGCGTCGTGTCTCACGCAGTTGGATTTTTGTCGTTGTGTGCAATTGGCTCCGCCAGTGTCTTAACCTGCTGTCTCTTGGCCCGATACGACGGCGTCCGCGGCTACAGCCAACCGAAGACGTCATTCCGTGTAGCTATTGCTCCTCATTGGCGAATCACAATAACGGCATTCTTATTGTCCGAAATGAGCATCACTCTCCCAGATCGGCCTCTGGATCAACCAATCGCCTCTCGACCTGCACCCGTCGCTCGCCCGTGCTTGCCAGCGTAACCAGCCAGACCACTGCCAGCATTGGCATCAGCCCCAGGAGGAGGACCATGCCGCGTGGCATACCTGTTGCCGGGGCATGCGCAGCCATTATTGTCAGCAATACCAGCCATCCTTGAATCACCAGTACCAGTCCCGAATGAAAGCCTGCCGGAATCCTTCGGCCAAGCGTCAAGCACGCTCCGTGCCCCCTCAGCCAGCCCACCAGCCCCAGCACGATCAAACAAAACGCGTAACCAATCATCGTCTCACACCAACCGTATCAACTACATCAGGGCAGGGGGGCACTCGAAATCCCATCAACGGCCTAAAGCTTAGTGTATCACATTGTCATGAGGTCCATCTTGTCGTTTCAAACCAGCAACCACTTGCCAGACGAACCAGCAGGCCAGGACGGCCGCACTAATTGTAACTCCCACTTCTTCATTCCAAATCATCTCGCTGAAGCGTTGCTCATCGGAAGGACCAGCGACATTAGTCCCTGGTCGAATCGACCAATCAACCTGCAGCACCGGCCACAAAACCCCCAGACAGGCGATCACCGGAATCACTACGTCCACGCCATGCAGAGGCCGATCGTTCGTTATCGGTGTTTGGCCATCTTTGCTAGCCGCTAAGGCCCTGCGCTCGCCCATTCCAGTCCGGCCTAACCAGCCCAACCCAGCCGCTGACAAAACGGCGCACATCGCTCCTTCTCCCCCCATCAGGCAGTACGCGATCAACGTGTTTGCCAGCGCAACTCCCACTAGTCCCAGCAGTCGTTCGGTACGCGTCGGGCCAAGCACAACCCAGCAGCTCGCCAGAATCCCCAACCCCATGGAAGCTAATATGATGACAGGCTGGCCTCCGGTCTCGCCGAAACTGATCGTTCGCGCAGCCTCTAAACCTGGTGCAGCCGATAAGGCTAGTCCGAGCCCTAATGCCACTAACAGACACGCCAGCCGCCTTACCCAATCAGCCGTCGGCCCAGCTCCCTTGAACAGCAGCGCCATGACTGCAGCCACTGCCGCCAAGGCCAGCGACCCTGCCAGTAAATCACCAGTCTGGCCACCCACAGCGGGCATCCCTTAATTGCCAAACGGCTTAACAGCACCCGCCGGCCTATCGCTCTGCACTTCACCAGGCCACGACTTCCGGCCGCTCAATCTTTACTTCCCTGAGTCGCCCAGCGTCTTCACCGCTGTCACCATCGCTGCCAGTTCCTCTGCACATTCGGGGCAAATCATCAGGTGATGTTCCAGCAGCGCAAATCGCTCCGGGATCTGCTCACCTGAAACGCACAGCTCGACGTACCCAGGAACCTCTTCCAACCACTGGTCGCACGTCAGCTCTTCAGGTCTTGTCAGTAACAAAACCTGGGCGAGTGTCGAAGCGTGGCGGTACTGTAGCGGCATTTCTCTGAACTCAATTCACTTTTCTAAAGGAGTAATTCGTTCGATGCAGAACGATCATCGATTGGAGGCTGTCATCACTTTGAAGACCCAACTTACTAGCACATTACCCCAAAAACGGGCGTCTCGAAACTTTTTTATCAGTTTAGCCGTCCGATTCACTACATCAGAGGCTTCTCGATCAGCGGCCAAGAAACAGCAACTCTTGAAATCCGCAGAACTTACATCCGACCGCCAGCTCAAGTCTTCCACCGAAATAAAGTCCACAATCTTAACTCGGCCGATTAATCCCGAAAATCTCGCAAATCTTCTCGTCAGTATATCCTCGCAGCTTTAACCGCTGCTGCAGCTTCTTTCTGGAATCGTGCCCCAATTTGTACAGGGCATTCCGATTAATCCCCAGCTTTTCGCACAAAGCAGCCTGCGGAATTCCTTCCAGTTCCGACTGCAGGACTGTTCGCTGCCGATCGGTCAGTTCCTCTGCAATTACCTCGTTCAGAACTGCAAAAACTTGTCGCCTGTCCTCACTGATGCCAGCTTCTTCTTCGTTACGACTCGACGCTTCAAACCCCTCGTCCTGCAGTGATTCCAGCGACACATCGCGATATTTGGCCCTCCTCAGTTCGCTATAGGTCACGCGCATGGCAATCGAAATGGCCCATGTCGTAAACCGGCTTTCCCCTCGAAATTGATCCAGCGACTGCGAGATCCTGATGATCGATTCCTGCGTCATATCCTCCGCCAGCGCACCTCCTCCTGCTGCCACCGCCGGAATCGATTTTTTCAGCGACGCAACCAGCAAGGCCGACAGGTCAGCATAAGCGGCAGAACTCAACGGATGGTCCGGCCTTAGCTGCTCTAACCATTCTTCGTTACTGCGTGTTGTCGTCACTTTTCGACTTTACTTTTATCAATGCCACAGTCGAGTCAGTAGCTTCGTCATGCGGGGCAAAGAAATAATTTTGGTAAGACGCTTCTCAGCAGCAGCGTCCAAACCGCCGGCGGCCTGAAAGTTCTCACTACGACTATGTCGATCCGCACCATCCTACCGAAGGAAGCTCGATATTTCCATTTCGAGGACAGACGCGGTTCGGCTAGCTTTTTTGGCTAAGACGGCTAGCTGTCGCAGGCGGCTGTGTAAATGAATAGTAGCCGCCGCGAGGCACCCATTAAAAATGGTTAGTTCGCCTCTCGTCGCCATAAGAACTGTCGACGTGACTGCGAGTGGCCTAAACAGCGCGTGTGGTGGTCTTTTTTCGTGGCTGCAGAACAATCAGGTCTCCGGCGAGTCGCACTCGCTTGGCGGTCGTTCTGCCTCCGCTAACCCTTTGAGTCCTTTAGAAAGTGTCCCGATGTCGTCAACTACAATTTCTGATTCTGACAACACCATCTCGCCCGTTGCCTGCCCCGTGCACGGCGTTTGCGACCACATGCTCGCAATCGGAAACTCCATCAACCCCGTCGCAAATGTTGTACTGCGAGCCAGTCTGGTCGTGATTCTGGCCTGGATCGGAGCAATGAAATTCACAACTTATGAAGCCGAAGGTATTCGGCCATTCATTGAGAACAGCCCTTTTTTCGGATGGACATTACGATCGGTCGACATGCGAACCGTATCGGACACTTTGGGTCTGATCGAAATCATCGTAGCCACAATGATTGCAGCTCGTCCTGTTAGTCGATACACCGCCGCCGTGGGGGGATTCTTCGCCGCCACAATGTTCGTAACCACTTTGTCGTTCTTGATCACAACCCCAGGAACATGGGTCGATGACCTCGGCGGAGCTCCAGCTATTTCTGTCCTGGGTCAGTTCTTAATCAAGGACTTGGGCCTGTTAGGCATTGCCCTCTGGTCAATCGGCGAAGCTCTCACACCGGCCCGGTCTGCGAAGGGCTAACACCTGCTATCCAAGTTGGCTCGACTTGCAGTCTTGCTCATGGCGGGCAAAGCGGCAAGATTCCAGGTCATCGTCTCTCGCCGATCATTTAGTCTATGTTGACTGTTTTGTTTTTCAACGACCGCTCAATCGCCAGATCAAACGCAAGCGTTCGTTCCAGCGGTCGGCGCTATTGAAACAGCCCCGGCAATGGACTGGCTGCATCAACAAACTTCTCTTGCTCAATCCCCATCCCCCTCGCCGTCGCCAACAGCACTGCCGACAGCGGCTCTTTTGCAGTCTGATTGTCTCCAAAGTTCAAATGCTGGCCATGCTTAAAGCCCAGCGACTTGCCCCCTGCCACCAACAGCGGCAGGTTATGGGGCGAATGGTCCCCCCGCTCTCCTGAATTCATTCCCGAGCCAAATACGATAATCGTGTTATCAAGCATTCTATTGCCAGCTTCATCAGTTTCCTTCAAGAAGCTGATAAACCGCCCCAGCCGTTCCAGGTGAAAGCGATCAATCGTCGCCAGCTTCGCTAGCATCCCTTCATCGCCACCATGGTGCGAAAGCTCGTGGTGATTTTCCCCTCCTCCACCATAACCACCCGCCTCGCGCGACCACTCGAACGTCACCACTCGAGTCACGTCACACGCAAACGACAGGTACGTCAGCTCCAGCATCACATCCAGCCACATCGGCCGATCGTGCGCATCCTGTGGCTTCGATGCCAACTGCAACAGAGTGGGGTCAACTTGCGGCTTCTCCACATCGACCCACTTCTCCAGCCGATCAACCCGTTCTTCAGTCTGGCGAACGCTACTTAGGTACTGCTCCAGTTTTTTCTGGTCCTCAGTCCCCAGTTTCTTCTTCAGCCCCTTCGCATCAGCTAGCACACTATCGAGCACGCTTTTTCTGGCCGCATAACGCCGCAGCGTCGCTGCCCTGTCGGCTGCAGTCTCGGGGACAAACAACCGCTCAAACAATCGACGTGGCGAATCTTCAGCCGGCAGCGGCGTTCCTGTTCGATCAAACGAAAGCGTATGCGAATGTCCGCTACCCCCAGTCCCCGATAAGTCCGATAGTTCCAGCGAAGGAATCCGCGTCTGCTTGCCATGCTTCTCGGCAATCAGTTGATCAATCGAAATCGTATTCGAGTAATCACTGCCGGGAACGCCCTTCAGATTTGCCCCCGTCAGCCAGGTATCTGCCCCGCTATGCCCGCCGGAGGCGTTGTAGTGCCCCAGCCCGCTAATCACCGAAAAATCGGCCTTATGGTCCTTCAGCACCGAAAGCGTCGGCGACAGTTCATAGTCTTTGCCTAACGTCTTAGGGACCCACTCCAGAATGTTCACCCCGTTCGGCACATAGCAATAAATCACCCGTGGCTGAACGGCTTTCGACTCTTTCCACGGCTTAAATTGCGACGGCGCCCCCATCGCACTACCGGACAGCATTCCATTCAGCAGCGGCAGCGCCAGGCTAACCCCCGCCCCTCGTAGCACATGCCGTCGCGATAACCGAGTGCCAAATGACTGCATATCGTTCCCAACGCAAAAGAGCAAAAACCGCAGTGTCGACTCGCGAGTATCCGGCCGCTCCCCGCCAAAAGCAAGCTTTTCCGGCCAGTCATCTCTTCTCCATTCAATCGAACGTCGAAAGCAACCATCCCTCGAACAAATTCTCCCCCGGTGCAAAAACCGCAATTCAGCTCAGACTCAACGGATGAAAGTAAGAGAAGTTCTTCGCCGTCAAATAGCGAATGGCCGATGAACTCCGCAAATCTCTGCGGTTCTCACGTAACTGCTCCAGCATTACAGAGCTTACTCCAAAGATTCCGGCTCACTTTTCATCAGCATCGCCTGGCCATAGAGATATTCCTTAACGGCAGGATCGGTGGCGAGGCCAATCGCCAGATCGTACGCATCGCTCGCGGCGGCCGGTTGATTCAGTCTCGCCAACACCGCTGCTTTGGTCGCCCAATAGGGCTGATATGTTTGCATCCGGTCAGCCGGAAATTCTTCCAGTGCCACCAATGCCTCGTGTAACAATCCAACTTGTAGTAGACAGGCTGCTCTGCTCACAAACGCCCCATAGGATGGGGCAATCCGTAACAATTGGTCATACAGGTTCAGCAAACCTCTCCAGTTCGTGGGGATTCCGGCAACGCGACTCGTATGGGCCGACTGAATTGCTGCCTCTAATTGATACCGACCAGTTCGCTGAAACGAGGCTGCCCGCAGGAGACACTCTTCAGCCTCTTGAATTGTGGTCAGGTCCCATTCGCTCACCAATTGCCGATCAAGGGGAACATACCTTCCTTGCTCATCGCGACAAGCCTGTCGGCGAGACGCTGTATAAAGCACGAGTGCTTTCAATCCCCAAACCTCTGGTTCATCGGGGACAGCCTCACACACAACTTCGATCAACTGCAACACCTCATGGGCTGGCCCCCAGTCGATTGCCTCGCTCCCCAACCGATCTGAACAACCGGCGGTCCACGCAGCGTACATGGCATCAAGCACAAACATCACCCGTTCGGGCCACTCTCCTTCCGGGGGAAGCTCAACGGGAATTTGCAGATCGCGTATTCGGGTTTTGGCTCTCACTAAACGCTGACTCATTGTCGCAGGCGAAACCAGAAACGTCGACGCAATCGTTGCCGCATCGAATCCAAACGAAGTCTGCAAGATCAGCGGTGCTCGCGCAGCAGCATCGATTGAAGGATGAGTGCAAACCAGCATCAGTTTCCAGCGTTCGTCCTTCATTGGCAACGGCTCGCCTGGTTCGCTAAGCGACTGCCGCGAAACCCACTGGGCTAGTTCGGATTCAAACAACTGCTGCTTCCGAAAGTAATCAATCAATCGACGGCGCGCAGCAGTCAAGAGCCACGCTTCTGGCGATTGAGGAACACCCTTCTGGGGCCAGATTTCCAGGGCCTGCGCAAATGCTTCTGACAATGCATCTTCGACGGCAAACAGGTCACGACAGCGCGTCGACAGGTAGGCAACCAGCCGACCATAGCTTTCCCGCGCGACTCGCTCTGCAGCCAGTCTCGCGACTTCCAGCGATTTGTCATCAGACGCTTGTTCGGTACTCATAAACTCAAAACACTGCTCGATGGATAACCGTCGCCTTGTTCACAAATTGCATTGTGAACGACTGTCAGCTTCGGTGCCGCAAGATCCCCCAAGCAGCCTCTCATTCCCCGCATCAGGTTGCAACATCCGCAAGCGACAAATCGCAGCCATTGTCACTTGCAGACCGTTGCAACTGCATAGATCGCAATACCTACATTTGAAGCAGTGGCCGAATTTCAACCGTCCCTGTGGCAGCAGCAGGGCAGCGTGCACCCCACTCCAGTGCAGCATCAAGATCAGGGACTTCGATTAAAAAAAATCCGCCAAGCAACTCTTTCGTATCTGCAAAGGGACCATCTTGCACAATCCGCTTATCACCTTTCATCCGTACAGTGGTTGCCAAACTGGGTGGCTCCAGACCTGCTCCACCCGTCATCACTCCCGCTTCGCCGATGGCCTTGGAGTATGCAGCCCAGGCTGCCCAATAACTGGCTTGATGTTCGGGACTGGTCCGTTTCGCCAACTCGCTACTCGATTCGTAAACAATGATGGCATACTTCATGGCATTAACTTTCTTGGTTCGACAGTAAATCAGAATCTGGGTGACTGACAAAACGGCCAACCCCACCAGCGACGAGCAACCCGCTCCGTCTGCCTTCAAGTCGCAGGCCAAACCACGATTTCGACAAAATTCCTGCCCAAGCAACCAATTTTGTTCGAATCTTGGTCCCTCGCCACCATCGCCCGAAAAGCAGGGAAATCACCCTAACCAAATCAGCCCCGTTTACCCATATCGGGAAGTCCCCATTTCTACCGGCAAAATCGGCTGATGCCGCCGGCCTGCTACGCGACCAGAATCAAGCCGCACAGGGGGCATGGTCGACCTTGTTTATTAGGTGCCAATCCCCATAGCCGGTTTCGCTCGGTCGTTACTGTTTCGATCGTCCAGGCCAGCCAACCGTATTGGGAGGGACTCCAATCGGCCTTGAAGAAGCCGACGTGAAGGATTCATGTGTTCGTCTGCCGCAATAGCCGCACAATAATCGTTCTCACCTTGGGGTTGTCCCTGCTGGTGATCGGGTGCGCACGGCCGCAGCGAACTTCCGGCAGCGGGCTATTCGATCGCCTCCCAACAACTCGCTGGGCCGGTAAAGAGACCCAGCAGAACGTCGAAGAGAAGCAACTCGCCTCCGTCGCCGCCAACGCTCCCGCTGCAATCGATGCCGCCAGCGAATCTGGCGACCCCGCCGACGAATCCGGCGACATGGCCGATCAAGACTTGGCCGGGTTCGAACGCCTAGCTCCACCCGATAAGCAAGCAAAAATCTCAGCCAACTCGCAAAGCGGTTTGCGATTACCAGGTGAGGACCAGCCTGCTGACG
>JAIXVG010000052.1 GCA_027483145.1 Planctomyces sp. | reverse complement strand
CTATATCATTCCAATGAAAGGCATTTGAAATTCAACAGCCAATCGCGCAAACATGCGGCCAGAGTCTCCCCTGGCCGCATGTCCACATTTCAGATCATTAACAACAGTTAGTCAAACGAACTTAGAACTCGCCGACGGTGTTGCCGTCATTCATGGCACCCAACCGCTGCCAGGTGGTCTCATCAATGTTTTCGCTGATGAATCGCACTGTCCCGTCAGCCAAGAGAGCCTGAGCACCACCCGTATGGCGGCTACGTGCAGTGATCACTCCTGATCCGTCAGACAAGCCACCTCCCGAAGTGCAGTCCGGAGTAGAACTGTTTGGAGTCAGCAACGTGGCGAACATTGTCCAGCCGTTTGCTGGACGAGCCCATTGTGAGCCAATATCGCTGTAGTGCCCCCCTGCGCCGGTTGGAACAGTACAAATTGAGCCATAAGCAGCAACGATCTGGCTTCGCGGAATAAAGGTGCGGCCATAGAGAGCTGGCGAACCAGCTGATTCAATGCCACCACGAGGGTTGGCTGTGATTACATCGCCAGTAATGTCAAAGCGAGAATCGCTGCCGTCGCCATGATTTCGCTCAGCAACTGCAATTGTGTTGGAAGTTCCGTCTGTGCAATCACGAATCCCAGTGATTTTTGACCCGGTACCACCATTTACGTAAACGATGTTGAACAATCCAATTGCGGCATTGTCTGCGTTGACCCAACTGAGTGCAGGACCCGAGCAATACAAATAGTTGTTGCCTGGACGGCCTCCTCCGGCGTAGTCGCGATCTGACGGGCACAACATTGCAGGCAATTTTGTATTCGTCAGGATATTGTTGACTGGACCATCTTCAACAGCCACATTGAAGTCATATCGGTTGTACATTGGTGCCTGATCAAGATATGGCAACATCATGACGGTTGGAGAAAACCCTTCCCAAGACTGCAAGCCCCAACTTGGGTTGGCAGTATTTGGCTTGGTCGACGAGAGCATGGGGAACTTGTTATGCACATCATGATAGTTGTGCAAAGCCAACCCGATTTGCTTCAGGTTGTTTTTGCACTGGGTACGGCGGGCCGCTTCGCGAGCCTGCTGCACTGCCGGCAGCAACAAAGCAATCAGGACCGCGATGATGGCGATCACTACCAACAACTCGATGAGGGTAAACCCCCTATGCCGCAAGCGAACGTTCAGGAACATCTCAACTCCCCTAAAAAACAGGCAACAAGAAAACGGTGAGAACACACAGACAAAATCAATCAACAAACACTGATGCAACAGGTGCTCAGTAAACGGGACGAGTTACATTTGTTGTAGAACAAGCATAGGTCATTATCTATGCGTAACGATCATTGCCGGGTAGCGGTTCTTCTGCCGAGTGGAACGGACAATACCCAATTTATCATATAAACCGTCCCGGATGTTTCAACGGAGCACTCGAGGAAAACACGACGCGTCCTCCGAAACTTGGTCTGGGAGTTGCTTTTGACCCAGAATGGAGCCCAATAGGTCGGTCGGTGTGGTCGGCAGTTCCCTTGAACCGCCAGCGGTTTTGGCTCCCTTCAAGTCCATTGCGCTGCTCCACTTAGCCACGCCGGACGGCCAGAACATCGCTTGGGATATCGAGGTCGTAGAGCATCAAGAAGGTCGATAGCGGGCAGTAAGATTCAGTGACTCTTCCGCATCCATCGCTTTGACAACGCCTCGAACGGAAGCGTCATCACGTGCACAGGCAACCACCGCCGCCGCATACTCGCGCTCAATCATCTACAACGTAGCCGTTCGAACCGTCGCTGCACGACTCCTGCACCGCCCGAATCCCTAATAACACGGAACCACCGGTATCCACCGGATTTCACAGGGGACCATCTTCACCGCAGCCGGTGCAGCCCCCCGATTGGGTACCTCTGGCGTCACGCTGGCGGCCTCATTCTTCTTCACGACCGCTGGCGGTGCTGCTGGCTCGACTGATTTCTCGCTTCTTGCAGGTGGGCTGGTTGGCATCAACGGCTTCGCCGTTGCTTCAACACCTGCGGCCAGAACATTTGGATCGTTGATGAGCTGCGATTGCTCCTTGGCCGCCTCGACAGTCACCTCGGCCACCAACCCGCGCGACTCGGCCCACGGACTGGCCGTCGTCGCTGCTCCCGCTTCGAACGCCACAGCCCGCAGCTGATTTTGGGTCTTACCGGTCTTTAAACCTTCCAGCAGCAAGTAGGTCGTCCGCGCTTCACCCACGACCAGCTTGCCGACTCGAAACTCCAAGACCTGGCCATAGCGATGCCGGACCTTATCACTCAGGTCAGCCAGTATCCGCACATCGGGGAGTTCCACCTCACCGGTGTTGACCACCTCAATATCAACCGATACTTGCTCTCCAATTCTCACCATCCCCACCGACCGAATCGACATCTCCAATGCAGGACGAAGTTGACGCTCAGGAATATCTTCAAAAGCAGGTGTATCGGCGACAGGCTCACTCACTACTTCGGCCATGCTGTCGACAACCGTCGCAGCCGACACGCTCCCCGCAACAGTGACAATCCCGCGGTACCGATACGGGGATGCGATTTCCGCAAACCAATCAAGCTCAAGCCGCTGCGAATCCCCCGGACGGAGGGGGTTGATCCGACGATTGAGGAACGTCTCGTTGATGGCAGCCAGAGGATTCGTCCCTTCTACCACCGGTAACTCCCCCGTTGGCTCATCAACGCTGACCACCAGATCGTTACCCGTAGTCGACCGATTGGTGACCTGTAGCGCAGTCCGGTTGCTGGCCCCCACACTGGCTGCCCGAGGAACAAATGCCTCCAGATCAACCGCCAACTGGGCCGATGAGGCGAGCATCGACACCGGCTCTCCCGGTTCACTGTCTGGCACAACATCGGTCACTCGATTAAGCCGCTCCCCCTGGCCCGACACATCCTGATAGGCACCCCGGCTTTGGAATGTTGTTGCAGGCCGAGAGCCTCCTCGCTTCCAGTTCGGGTCACTATTGGCGAGCAGTCCATCCAATTCTTGTTTGCTCAGCGTCGATTCCGATGAACCAGTCCCCAACACAATTGGCGGATCGATCGTCAGCCTGCCTGGCCGCGTCCAATGGCGCCACGAAACACTCAGCTCCAGTTCCGATGGGCCAATTGGGGGCGCTTCGAACTCGCGAACGACTGGCTCAGGCCGAGGTCTCGGTGCTGGTTCCCGCCGTGGCGCAGGTCGCGACTGCGAAGCAAATGCAAATTTTGCTTTCGGAAACTCGGCGTCGTAGGCCACACGCGGGATCTGCCGTCTCGGGCGAATTCGGCTATCAATCGAAGGATCGATGAACTCGGGCAAGCGCGGATAGCGCGGCTGCACATCGGGCGATGGAATCACAACTCGCGTCAGCGGATCGCGAGTTGTCGCTGCAAACAGCCCCAACGTCAGCACGAGGCCAATAATCCCCGCCAGCCCGACCGTATGCCAGGTTCGATAAGTCCTGAGTTGCTCACCGAACTCGAAGAACCGCTCCTCAGCCCACATCCAGCCCGAAACAGTTCCATTCCACAGATACTGCCGCGTCGACCAGAACTCGCGCTCGGCATATGGTGTCCACCTACCATCACGACGATCGGTTTCCGATTTCTGAAAAGCTTCCCGGGTGCGACCGGCCGCAATTCGTTCTGCCCCTTGGCCGACTGCACCATTGGTATTGCTGTCGTCGTCTCTGCTGCGACTTGGGCGTCCAACCATGACCCCATCCTCCGTGTCTTGCCAACCATGGCCTGTCGCCATCCTGGGCTAACTTTACTTTCCTGCTTTTCCTGCGGGCGACTCAACCGACCATCTCGACTTGGAACGACCGCCCTGCCGCTCCTTCAACAGCTTGCCGCAGTCTAACCGCCGCAGTGCTGAATGTCCCCCCTGTTTCGGGCTTCGAGGCTAATAACCCCTAATTCGCTCTCGCCCGCTCTTGCTCTGCGATCAGCGGCCTCGAAATTCGAAACAAGGTGTACCGGTCTAACTCGCTGGTGGCCCGCCGCGTGGCTCGACTTCGCAGAACGACCTCTGTTTTTCCTAATGGCTGCAGCCGTTCAAGCTCTGTTCCGCGAGCGATCACATACACATCCTCGGCTGTTGCGGGGAAGCGATCTGCCAGATCAGCCGCGAACCAGACGCCAGTAGTTGGCCGACTCAAGTAGAACAAGTGCCGTGCCATTTCTTCGGCACCAGTTGCAAACAATGGCGATTCTTTTGGAACGGCTTCAGCGACCTCCGCCAGGAACTGCTTATCTGCCAAGGACCGATCGCGACGGGGCATCACTTCGCTTTGAACCAGCAGATGAGCCACGAGGACCAGCATCCCCAAGCTGAGCAAAGACGATAACCCTTGCTGCCGTCGTAAGCTGTTAGCCAGGAACCCGATCGCAATCGCTAAGGCGGGTAGCCAGACGGCGGCAACCCATAACGTTTCTTGTGGAAAGCCTTTCAGGCCCAAGCCAATTGCGGCCGCGATTGCGACCACTGCCACGGTATACCCGACCAGGCTCCACGCCCTTCCTTGCCAAGGGCTGCAACTGAGGCTTCGTCCGGCCTGAACCAAACCAAGTGCTACGACGGGCGAGAGAGCCGGGAGCGCATAGAGCAAGTAGTGATGATGCTTCCCCGATGAGCAAGAGAACAGGACGAAGTGGCTGGCAAACCACCAGAGGCAAAATGCCTGTGGTCCGGTTCGATCGGCCTTGGCCAACTGAGTGAATGGCACTAGACCCCAGATTAGCCAGGGGGTCCAGGGCAACATCTGAACCGGCACTTGCGAGAAATAGTACCACCAGGGTTCGGTGTAGCCGATCTCCCCCGCGACCCGCCCGAAGGTGTGCTGGTACCACAACGTTACGGCCTTGGGTTCAGTCGAGATCACAGCAGCCGGCCACGCAAAAGTAATCAAAAGGCATAAGCCGATTGCATACGGGTGATACCACCGGAGCAAGGTCTTGAAGTCCCGCTTCCAAACGGCCCAACCACCAATCGTCAGGCTGAAGAGGACGGCGCCAAACAAGACCCCTTTGACGAGGCTCATCAGGCCGATCAGTGTCCACAGGCCCCACACCAGTACTGGCCGCAACTTGACTGGCGACTGGTGATCAGATGCCGCGGGTTGTCGATTGGGGAACTCTCCGATGGCAAAGAGGGAGATAGCTGCGACGAATAAGAGTTGCAGCAGGACATCCCCCTCGGCCAGGCGGGCATAGGTCACCATGTAGACGCTAGTTGCTTGAACGACGGCTGCAATCGCTCCGACCTCTTTGCCAAAGAGTCGCGTCATCAGCCGCCATATCACTAGCACAACGCCAATCCCGGCAATGGCTGACGGGATGCGAACGGTCCATTCGTTCCAGACACCCGTCAAAAGAGACAGGGAAGCGACCAGCCAGTGAGGGAGAGGGGGCTTTTCGAGCCAGGGTTGATCGCCGATCGACGGAATCAACCAGTTTCCGGTTAGCACCATCTGCTTGGCTGGCCCGGCTAGATAAACCTCGTGGTTGGTCAGTGCGCGGTTGCTCCCCAAGACCCAGAGGTACAACAGACCGCAAAACAGAGTCAGCCCGCAGCCGGTGACGACCCAAGGGGGTATTCGCGAGCCACTGAAATCGGGGGAGTTCATCAACGCACACTTTCCGGCAACTTTTGCCGAAAGTGTGTTAGGCCAATCCGCGTTTTTGGTCAATCTGAGTCCTTGCCCAGACTTCCCAAACCAGTCTGATAGGAGGTAGTCGCGAAATTGAGGACGCTTGCCAATCAAATCGTAACTGCTTTCCATCGCAGGAGATCGGCGCGGAGAAGCGGGGCAAAGTGACAAAGCGAATCGGAAACCGGGGTCCATTTCAGTGAAGCCCTCCCCCTCAAAACGAGTTTTGACCGGCAAGAAGTCGGGGTGAGCCGACGTTCGATTGCGGGAGGGGTGCCAAAAACACTCCCCCTCAACCTATCTGGAGGGGTTGCGCGAGAATTGTTT
>JAIXVG010000015.1 GCA_027483145.1 Planctomyces sp. | reverse complement strand
GGAGGCTGGAGGCTGGAGGCTGGAGGCTGGAGGCTGGAGGCTGGAGGCTGGAGGCTGGAGACTGGAGACTGGAGACTGGAGACTGGAGACTGGCGGCTGGAGGCTGGAGGCTGGAGGCTAGAGGCTAGAGGCTAGAGGCTAGGGGGATGGGGGAGAAGAGCAGAAAAGCAGGGGGGGTGGGGTGAGGGGTGCTTGATGTTTTGTTAGATGATGGGCCGCTATTGGCGATCAATAAACCGGCGGGGTTACCAACACAGTCGGCCGAGAATTTGTTCCCGAGTGCAGAGAACCTGGTGCGGCAGTGGATTAAAGAGACGCGAGCGAAAGAGGGGAATGTTTATCTGGGACTTCCCCATCGTCTTGATCGGCCGGTCTCGGGGGTGTTGGTCTTCACGCGGAACAGCAAAGCGGCAGCCCGCATGGCTGAGCAGTTTCGCGAACGAACGGTCCGCAAGACGTACCTGGCCTTAGTGGAGGGTGCCCTCTCTCAGCCCGAAGGGGAACTGGTCAACACTCTGGCCAAGGTTCCTGGGGAAGCCCGGGGGATCGTTACCACGGCTGACGATCCTGATGGGAAAGAGGCTCGGTTGAGTTATCGGGTGCTGAGTCAGGCGCAGGGTTGTTCGCTGGTAGAAGTCGATTTGCAGACCGGCCGGATGCACCAGATACGACTGCAGCTATCTCACCTTGGTCATCCGGTGTGTGGCGATACGCTGTATGGAGCGAAGCCGGTGAGTGAAGCGCTGCCAGGGACCGATTGGCCTGAGACGGCGATTGGCTTGCATGCCTGGCGGTTAGTGGTGAAGCACCCGATTCGGTATGACGAAGTTGTGATCGTGGCACCCCGGCCGGGCTATTGGCCAAGTGAGTTTGGGTTGCGGTAGTGGGTGGGGTGGTGGGTCTGCGTGACAGCATAGAAGATGCGTGCAAGCGTGGCGCTCGTTTGGTAACGCCGGGTTACGCTGCCGAAACGTGGCACAGACGAGAAGCCTGGTGAGTCGCGATGGCCTTCACCTGGTTCGCTCATAGAAGTAGCCAGTCAAATCACACTGCTGGACAAGCCAGCAGTGGCACACAGGCGTGCTTCTTGTTCCTGCGTCACCTAGACGCTCAAAGGAGCGTCTGGGCCACCCCGCCTGTGTCTGGAACGTTTTACGAGTAACGCCCAACGTGGCGGTGGGTTATGCTCCTGACGTCGCTTCACCCACCCTACGGCACTGAAGTGATCGGCGAAGTGGTTCGAGCCGTGAACCAATTAACTCCGAGCACGCGTGTGGCCGATCTACCAAGCGGTTTCAACAAAAGACACCGGCCACAACTTGCGGTAGTACACAATTCGGAATTGGTTCACAGCCTCGGAGCGGACCCTACTTGGCTTACGCCGCACGCACATCGGCAATGTGCACAGCCTCACAGCCGGCCCTACTTGGCTATTGGCTTATCGGCGACAAGTAGCCACATGAGCGCCCCTGCGGTTCCAAAGGCTGCGCTTGAACGCTTTACGTCGAGCCCGGCCTCGCGGAGTGCCTGGGCGTAACTATGCGTAGGCACATAGTCGCCAATGACCACACGCCCTCCGGGCTTCAACACGCGGGCGATTTCGTTGCACGCCACTGTCTGGTTGGACTTGGGTTCGATGTTGTGTAGGCAGAGTAATGAGAGAATCACGTCGAAGGTCGCATCTGGGAAGGATAGTCCTGTGGCGTCGTCGGTACGTACCTCTGTCTGGTTTGTTACGCCCTCCAACGCAATGTTCCGGCGGGTCACATCAGCAGAGTTATCGCTTAGGTCCTTTGGGGACCAAACATCGATTCCGACCGCGTGACCGCTGGCTTTAAGGCGTTTTGCGGCCCCAATCATTAACATGCCCGCGCCAGTCCCGATGTCGAGCACTACCTCATCGCCGCGCCACGTCACTAGGTCCAAAATAGCATCGCGAGTTCTCAATTTTCCTAGTAGACCGTACTGTAGCATTGCTACACCAAGCGTAAGCGGTGCGGTTCCCGCGATGGTGAGCACCACACCCACGGGCTGGGAAAAAGGAAATAGCTTTGCCACAGCGAGGGTGACCCCTGCCGTAACCAGCAACGAGCCTATCCCTAGCAGCCCAAGCATGATGCCTGGTGCGTCCCAGCCGTAGTTCGGTTTTCCTTTGGCGAGAGGCGTAGTTGCGGGCATGTTTAAACTCACCTTAATTATTAAACAGTCGTGTTCGTATAGTAATAGCCTCGGGGAAAAAGGAGGTCAAGTTTGAGTTCGAAATCTTCATCAAGCAATCCCCCACGGCCGCTCGGAAGACCACGCGATCCCGCGAAGGTGGAGTCGATCTTGACCGCAAGTTGGCGACTTTTTCTCGCCCACGGTGTGGAACGGGTGGCGGTCGAGACAATCGCTGCCGAGGCGGGTGTTTCTAAGGCGACCGTCTATTCGTACTTTGATGACAAACGTAAGATGTTTCAGGAAGGCGTACGCCGTGAAATGGCGAAGATCGAGGCGGCCCAACGGCTCAATGAAGCCGCTATTACAGGAACAACTCTACGGGACGTACTCATTAGGTTCGGTACAGGGATTGTGACATTTCTGACCGGTCCAGGGGCAGTCGACTTCTACGGCTCGTTGTCTGGGGAACTACGTCGAGACCCCGAGCTTGCCAGAATGTTCTACGACGCAGGGCCGGGTAGAACCTTGGCAAACTTGGCTGCAATCCTCTCAAGTCCGCTGGCTTCCGATCTGGAGATTGCAGACGCGAACAGCGCGGCGGAAATGCTCCTTGGCATGTGGCAAGGTATGACCAGCTACAAACTCATGCTAGGGATCGACCACAAGAAGGTGACAAAATCAATCCGGCAGCGGGTCACTGACGGGGTTGATCTCTTCTTGAAATGTTATGCGCGGTCACGATCTCCGAATCATTAACGTTGGGTGGCACCGGTTGGCTTGCTTTAGAGCCTACCGGTGTGGCCATGCCACAAGAGGTTGGGTCACCGATACCCTGTAGCAATAATCCATGAATGAGCAATCACCGGCGAATTGTTGACGACCAGCTCTATGTTCACTTCATCACCTTCTCCGTTTATCGACGAAGGCGACTACTTGATCATCACCGCGCGAAGTGGATTTTCTTGGGTTGGCTGAACGAAGTGCTCGACCAGTACTTCGCCTTATGCGTTGGGTTTGTGGTGATGCCAGATCATGTCCATGCCCTCATTTGGCTCCCCCGGACGGGCCACCCCGCCTGGTGGGGTGTTGAGTTTAGTGGGGGAACGAAGAACCCGACGATTGGCATCGTCGGCTCGGCTGGCATTTGAAAACAGGTTCTTACGAAGAGACTGGCAAATCATAACAAGACACTGGCAAAGCCAGTGGCACACGAAGATAAGGCCCCATCTTTTTGAGGCAGCACGCTGGGTGTCGAAGCTGGCTCGTCGAGTGGTGATTCGTGGTGGATGAGTGCTAGATGGTTTGCTTTGCTGGAGTCAGACATTGAGGACGAGCTTCTCAGTTGCAACGGCTGCCTCTGGGAAGGAGGAGACGAGGGGTGCAAGCCAAACCACACTGCTGGACAAGCCAGCAGTGGCACACAGGCGATCAAGGAGTGTTTGTTTCGCTCGGTGCGGGAGTATGCATCCAAGTTCTGCAAGTCCGATCCAATCTGGCAGGTGCGGTTCAACTCGTTCGAGATTTACGCCGTAGCCAAGATTGAAGAGAAGTTGAACTCCATGCACTTGAATCGGGTTCGTGCCGGGCTGGTGGAAAGGCCGACGGAGTGGCGGTGGGGTTCTGCCCGTTGGTAGATTTCGGGGCGAACAGTGGGGATTCCTATTCAGTGGGTGGATTAATGCGATGCGTCCTGAGGGTGCTTCTTGTTCCTGCGTCACCCAGACGCTCAAAGGAGCGTCTGGGCCACCCCGCCTGTGTCTGGAACGTTTTACGAGTAACGCCCAACGTGGCGGTGGGTTATGCTCCTGACGTCGCTTCACCCACCCTACGGCACTTCACCATGTATCAAGCAATCGTAAAACAAGATGGCGTATATCGAATTCTGCTTGAGCCGCAAGTTGAAGGGGTGTATGTCAATGTATTTGCATCATCAGGCCCGTGCGGTCCGTGCATCGATCTTTTAGCAGATAGCCTCAAAATTGCGATGGAGATGTGCGAGGAAGATTACGGAGTGAAGTCGAACGATTGGACCGAGGTTCCCGACGAGTTTTGGCATGGCAAGCGGTCCTAGATCGCATTTGGTGTTTTTGACATGCAGTCGCTACGGCCCTGTTACTGATGTCGAGGGTTGAAGAACCCGACGATTGGCATCGTCGGCTCGGCGGCCTTCCTTATTGAGATTGCAGGAATTTATTGGATGAAGGGCTAGAACGCACTGCTGGCAAGCCAGCAGTGGCACACGGACGCGAGTGTGGGGTGGTTCTGGGGTAAAAGTCGATGTGGGGGGCTGGGCGGCTTTTCAATCGCGGGTGGGGGCGGCATACTGGCTGGGGTGAAGAAGGGGTGGAAGAGTTGGGGCGGGTGATTGGTTTGGTGGGGTTTGGGGACGATTCAGTTGTTGATGAAAAGAACCCGACGATTGGCATCGTCGGCTCGGTTGAGGTTTAACTCAGTTGGGGTTTAACTCGGTTGGGGTTTAACTCGGTTGGGGTTTAAAGAGTTAGTCGGTACGGCTGGGAATGGACG
>JAIXVG010000138.1 GCA_027483145.1 Planctomyces sp. | reverse complement strand
TTAGCTTGTGATTCTTATCGATTCAGGCTGCGTTGGAACTTTACAGAGTAAAACATCGAATGCCAGTTACTTCTCTCGCTCATCGTGGCTTCGCGACCAATTGCCTTTTTGCGGCAGCCTTCGTCGCTCTGTTTGGAACCAGTTGTACCGAGGTCGACGGTATTGCTCGTTTGGAGCAGCTCTCTCCGATTGACGGAGGGATCGTGCAGATCAAGTCGCTCAAAAGAGATGGTCTCGATTGGCTTGGTCGCAACGACCCAATTGTGCTGAAGAAAGGAGAACAGTATCGGTTTGAGGGAGAAATGGCTGCGGGTACGTGGGATTTCAGAAACGTCGAAGAGACATGGCAAATGTCTGCCCCTGAGGCTATTGAGTTGTCAAAACAAGGTAAGCTTCCGAAGCAGGTTTCCTTAGCAGATCCGAATGGCCGTAAGGTGAGACTGTTCTCTTCGTTGCATGAGTCCTCGAAAATTGGAACGAATGAAGGGATTACGAACGGATACATTGTTTTTCGATATACCGAAGCAGGTCAGGCAGGTGAATTTCGCCTTGGTGGAATTGCCCCGAAAGATCCTGGTAAATACGTGTTGCAGTTCGTCGTTGCGATTGCTGCCGAAGAGGAGGCTTCATCGGCGAAGAAGCTCTCCCTTCACAGCAGTATCTGCCTTGCCAAGAACGTCGTCGTCGAGTGACATAACTTTGCGTATGGCCTCCATCAGCAGTACCAAACTTCAACCACTTTTTTACACCGTTGTCAGCTGGGCCTCCTCGATGGCAGCTTCGACGGTTGCTAGCTCTTCGTCGATGCGAGCTGACAACTGCTGATTGGTTTCAACGTCGGTCTTAATCGTCTCCAGATTCAGTTTGTTGAGCCCGTTGAAAGCCGCCACCTTGTAGGCTTCCGTCATGGTCGGGTAGTTAAAGACCGTGTCGCGGAAGTACTCGATGGTGCCACCCAGTTGCATGACTGCCTGGCCAAGGTGAATGATTTCCGTGGCCGATTCGCCTATGCAGTGAACGCCCAGAATCTTGCGGGTTTCCCGATGGAAGAGCAGCTTCAACAGGCCAAACTCTTCACCCGAGATATGCCCGCGGGCGATTTCTTTGAAGGTGGCGACTCCCACTTCGTAAGGGACATGTTCTGCTGTAAGCTGCTGCTCGTTCTTGCCAACCATCGAGATTTCGGGAATGGTAAACAGGCCATAGGGGAGGTTCTGGCAGCCTGTGGAAGGTTTGCCAAACGCGGCATAGGCAGCGCGGCGACCTTGCTCCATGGAGGCACTGGCCAGTGCGGGGAAGCCAATGACATCCCCCACGCCGTAGATGTGAGGGACCCACGTCTGGAACTGCTCGTTGCACCACAATCGGCCACGTTCGTCGAGGTCCAGGCCCGCGGCCTTCAAATTGAGTGGCCCCGTATCACCTTTACGACCGACGCTGAAGAGGACGTTCTCACCGATCAGGCGTTTACCACTTTCCAGCCGAACCGCCACCATCTGGTTTTGCAGTCGGTCCATTCCAACCACGTCTTCGCCCAATCGGAAGACCATTCCGAGTGAGCGAGCATGGAACATGAGGGTGTCGACGATCTCGCGGTCACAGAAATCAAGGAGTCGCTCGCGACCGTCAACGACCGTTACTTCTACCCCCAGGGCGGCGAACATGATGGCGTACTCGATACCGATCACGCCTGCCCCAATCACCAAGAGCGAGCGGGGAATACGCTCAAGACGCAAAAGTGCGTCTGAATCGAAGACGGTCTTTCCATCGAAGGGGATATGGGCTGGGCGGGCAGGGCGAGTACCGCATGCAAGCAGGATTTTCTCGGCTTGAACAATGGCCGTCCGCCCATTCTGAGAGGTGACCAGGACCGAGTGCGGATCAACAAAGCTCCCTTCGCCATAAAGTACATCGACCTGATTACGATCGAGATGTTCATGCAGTACGTCGAGTTCGTGCTGAACGACCTGGGCGAGCTTGCGGCGCAAGTCTTCCATGGTGATCTGCCGCTTTTGGCGATAGCGTTCGGCGTAGACGCTGCGCTGGCGATAGCCGGTCAGGTGCAAAATGGCTTCGCGCATGGTCTTGGAGGGGATGGTTCCCCAGTGAAGGCAGACCCCTCCGACCGACTGCTGCTCGCGCTCGACGATGGCTACTTTTTTGCCAAGTTTCGCAGCGGCGATTGCCCCTTTTTGCCCGGCAGGACCGCTGCCAATGACAAGCAAATCGTAGTTCATGCTTTCCCACCTGCCCCAGTTTGTGCGGCACTCCAAGCCGGACAGAACGCACCAGTTTCTGTAACCGGCAGAAATTGCCGGCACTCTCCAGGTGTAATCGGCGATTGGGTGGAATGGGCTGCTGTGGAAATCTCTCCGGTCCAGGAAAGATTTTCTACAGCCGGTGACCATACCGGCTGTAGCGATTGTGGTGGTGCGCGAGCGTTTGAGGGGCTGATTGTCTGAGTTTGCAGTTCGGTTCTACGGCCAGCCAAGCCCCGATTCTTCATGGTTCAGATGGTCGTTGTGTTTTTGTACGACCTTCGAATCGTAGCTGAAGGGCGCGAGCCCTCCGGGTTCATCGCCATTGGTTGTGGGGCAAAGGCCAGAACGAGCCGCTTTACCGGACGGCTCGCGCCGTTCCGCTACAATGTCCGATAACACGATGGGCGAAGAATTTTCCTATTCGTGCAATATCTCTTGCTGAACCTCGAAGACCGTTCGTTTTGGGCGAGATGGCCAGATTTTTATCGCGCGACGGGGATTGCGGCCGGAATCCGCGACAAACCAACTTATCCGGGTCAGCTCACAGAAATTGGCCAGGCGAAAAAAAATACCCCCCGAGAGGGTCAGTCTCTGGGGGGAGAGGCCGCACTGGGCCGGTATCACGGCGGGAACCAACGAATTGGTCCACACGACCCGTCATACCAGAGAGTTTAGGAGCAAACTTTAAAAACCTGTGATCGTTTGGATTAAATCACGTTAACGCCCAAAACTATTCCAAAATTGTCTTGGTGTCGGCAACCACTTTTTCGATTGCAGAAGCATTCAGGTCGGCTGCTTTGAAGGCATGGCTGGCGGCCAGTTTCCCTTCGACCCACATCATGACGGTGACATCAGCAGCTTCGTTGAGCTTGTAGCCCTTGGGGCCTTTCACGCCATCGAAAGTGGTCAGCGGAATCTGCTTGATCTCGTGCTTTTCGGCGACCTTTTCGAGCCGAGGTGCCATCGCGTCTTGATCGTCGGTCAGGGCGACCAGAAAGCCGGCCATCTTTTCTTCGCGATGTTCAGCCACAACCTTATCGAGTTCTTTAGTCAGCTTGGCCACGTTGTCGTCAACGTTCTTGGCAAAAATGCTGACCACTGGCTGCGAACCATAGCGGCAGCGGTAACAAAGCTCTTCTCCTTTTGCTGGGCCGGTCACGTCCTTAACGGTGAACGCACCAACGCGAGCGCCAGGCTCGAGGCCTGCTCGCAACTCTTCAGCACTCACAGTAGTCATGGTAATCGCAGAAAAAACTGTCGCGACGACAACGGGCCGAATTGCAAGATTCATCGACTTCTCCAAAAGGGGGAAAACGTGCTCGACAGGTCAACTGATCTATTCGATCTGCGAGTTAACTTTCAGCAGTTATCTGGTTAGCAATCTTAGTCTTTGCAAACTGATCAAGAACAGGGATTGTACCGGGAATACGCCGAACACCGCGACCAGTGTTGGCTGCCAAGTGCTCCAGAATCTTATAAATCGTTTCCGTATGCGGCACGGCGTCAAGGGCCTTGGCCATTTCAGCGGCAGTTTGAGGAACCCCAGCCTGCAGTTGCTGCGCCACGCGATGCTGCAGATCCAAAACAGCTGCAGCTGCCTTTTTACCCGCCTCGACACCTGGTTGATGATAGGCGTTCACGTCGACAAGCTCTGCATACAGGCCCACTGCACGCTCATACAGCGCGATTAAACTGCCCACCGAGTGGGGGCTGACGCGGTCGACCGTAATGGTGATCGAGTCGCGGCCACTTTCGTAAAGCGCGGCCCGAGTTCCTAGCAGAAAGCCCTGCAAATAGTCGCCGCTGGTCACCCCCGGGTCGACTTCAATCGATGATCCGGTTCGATCTTCAAGGACTTGGATAAACGTTGCAAAGAAATTGCTCAACCCATCTCGCAGTTGCTGTACATAGGCGTGCTGATCGGTTGAGCCTTTGTTGCCGTAGACGGCAATTCCCTGGTTTACTAGCCGACCTTTGCGGTCGAGTTCTTTTCCCAGAGATTCCATGACCAGTTGCTGCAGATACTTACTGAAGAGGGCCAGTTGGTCTTTGTAGGGCAAAATCACCATATCTTTTTGACCACGTCCACCACCAATAATGTGCCACATCATGGCCAGCATGCAGGCAGGGTTTTGCAGTGGATCGGGATGGCGGGTCAAGTCATCCATCTGGGCTGCGCCGGTCAGAAACGCATCAACATCAAGCCCCTGGAGGGCAGCGGGGACCAGACCTACCGTCGACATCACTGAAGTTCGGCCGCCAACCCAATCCCACATTGGAAAGCGAGCCAGCCAGCCTTCCTTGATCGCGGTCTGATCGAGCTTGCTATCAGCCTGTGTAATGGCAATCGCTTGGGCCGCAAACGGGACGTTTTGTTTCTTGAACGCTGCTTGAATCTCCAGCATGCCGTTACGGGTCTCGGGCGTTCCCCCTGACTTGGAAACAACGGTAACAAGGGTGGTTGCCAGGACCGGGGCTAGCTCAGCCAGAATGGCATCAATACCTGCCGGGTCGGTATTGTCGACAAACCGCATGACCAGTTTATCGTTGGTCGAACCAAGGGCTTGGGCCACAAATTGCGGGCCGAGAGCCGATCCGCCAATCCCGACGTGCAGGACGTGCGAAATGGGGCCGCCAGCGCCCCGAACTTTTCCTGCATGAACATCGGCCGCAAATTCTTTGACGTTGGCAATGGCCGCGACAATTTCAGCTTCAATCTCAGGAGTGGGGGACAAATGAGGTGCTCGCAGCCAGTAATGGCCAACCATGCGGCCTTCATCTTTATTGGCGATCGAGCCCCCTTCGAGCGACCCCATAGCAGTGAGGGCCTGCGCCATCGCTGGAGCAAGTCCCTGCAACTGCGAGTGCTCGAACCGGACGCGACTCACATCAAGCTGGAATCCCATCTCGCGATTGGTGATCAGATACTGTTCAAAGCGCTGCCACAATTGAGCACCGGTCAGTTCCGCCATAGTGATCTTCCACCTGAGACAGTGAATGAAAATGCCTGCTTCGATTTGTCCGGCTCGAGTCAAACCTGATTCGATTCCGTGACGATTGAACGCTCTTCAATAATCGCACAGAAGAAGTGTAGCGCCAATGAAGGGGGCCTACTTGGGGCGATATTGGCTCGTAAGGTCTTGGCAATTAAGACGGATGACAGAGTCACTGGCGGTGGAGAATCGGCGGGTGCGAATGTCTGCAGTTCGAACAGCAAAATCCCTCAGGGAGTTCGCGAACTGTTGGCTGATGTGAGGCCACTGCATCGAATGGGTGGTCTGCCTGCCCGCGATCGTTCCCGAATTAAACTCGCGAAAGGGCTAACGCTATTCTCACTGAGTGCGAAGCTGCAAACCGAAGCACTTCAACTCGCTGGCAATTCAACGTCTTCCAGCGGCAGGCAGGCCATTCGGTGGTAAAGCTGCTGAGCCTCGCACTTGGCGAGGTAGTCAGCCGGCATTTTTGCGAGGGTCGCGTCGTCCCATTCGATGATCAATTTTTGTGACGGGGCCTTCCCGGTCACTTCGGAAATCTTGCCGGTCCAACCTGCGATTGAAACCTCAGAGAACTCGGGCGAAGTAACGCCCGGCTTAACCGTAATCGGCGTCCCTTCAGCAATTCCCCCTGCTGCCTTCTTCTTAGCCATCGACAGCACTGCCCCTGCACTCAACTGCGAGAACCTCACGTTGCTCGATGTCGCTTCAGCAGGACCTTAACGATCCCGACTAAACCAACTTAGAACGGTCTAAGTTCTTCACAAAACTCGAACTATACCCACACTGGCTTCTATCAAGAACCAGATTGATCACTTCCTGAGATTAGAGCGACCAAAAGGGCCTGGATCGCTTTGGAGTACTATCTGGCAGCGGTTGGCCGAAATCAAGTTCCAGCCCGCCCAGTGATCCGGTCAGAATGGGCATTTTTTGAACGGTCTTGGTGTCAGGGTGTTCTTGGAGCAGCCTCGCGGTTCCTATTCTCCAACCAGCAATCGCCCCACGAGGGAGGCACTTTTTGCCGAACGTGAAGAAATGCAGAGGCCGATTCGCAGGCCTTCGAGTGCAACTTTATTGCGGCACAAATAGAAGAAAATGCCTGAAAACAGGGGTGTTTCTGTCGCAAAACCCAGATGCCCAAACGAGTGGGCTGCCGCTGAAATCCTATTTATGAAGATTCCCCCACGGCCGTATACTCCGACCACTTCGCTCTCTTTTAGCAGGCAATTCGTTCGCCCCGGCATGGTGATTGGCCATGGTCGGTTGTGGAACAGTCTGGCTTAGTGAGAGTCAAAAATCAGTTGAATCGGAGCCGCAATGATCTTCGCTTGGGCCAGCCTTCCCCCTTTTTTTGAGGGTGCCAAGCTGGGACTCTGGTAGTGAGATCGAGCGATCCTCGTGTCTTTGGAGCAAGATCGATGCGCCGCATTGCAATCATGAATCAAAAGGGTGGGGTCGGTAAGACGACAACCAGCGTCAATCTGGCTGCCGGATTGGCGAAAGCTGGCAAGCAGGTTTGTTTGATCGACCTCGACCCTCAAGGCCACTCGTCGCTCCACCTCGGAGTCGAGGCCTTCGGACAAATTCCGACGATCTACCAAGTCTTTACAGGTCAGAAGACATTGGCCGAAGTGCGGCAACTGGCCAACGATCGTCTGTGGGTCGCACCCGCCAACATCGACTTGGCAGGGACCGAACTCGAACTGATCGATGCCCATGATCGGGAAACCGTCTTGCGGTCAGCCATTGAAAAGTTCAGCCAGTCGGCTGATCTCGATTACATTATTTTTGATTGCCCACCATCACTAACTGTGCTGACCATTAATGCCCTGACCGCTGCCTCTGATGTCTTTATTCCCCTGCAGCCCCATTTTTTCGCCCTGCAGGGCCTATCGAAATTGTTCGAAACGACGGCTCTCGTGAAGCGGCGACTCAACCGGGCACTCAAAGTCAGTGGGATCGTCTTGTGCCTGTATGAAACCGGCACACGGCTGGCAGCCGACATCACTGATGACCTGACTCGATTCTTAGAGCAAAGCGACCCGCAAGCACCGTGGGCCAGCGCGAAGATTTTTTCGACCCGAATTCGTCGGAACATCAAGCTGGCCGAAGCCCCAAGTTTTGGACAGTCCATTTTCGATTATGCCGAGAAGAGCACCGGCGCAGCCGACTATGCAGGTTTGGTGGAAGAGATTTTGGCGCTGGAGCAAGCGACTCAGCAACCTGCTGCATCAGCAGCTTGAAAAGGCCCGCGAGAAACGGCCTGCGAGCTAGTAGCTGATAACAACTGTACCAGTGGGATTCTTGGGACCATTTCTGATTGAAGGCGTCTTCAAATCAGCGAAACGATTCTGCCAAAGATCCAAAAACCAATCGCGAACACGGGTTATCAATTCACGCAGTTCCTCAAGGCTTGAAACCGATCCTATGACCAGTGCGATCCTTGATCAGGCCATCACTACTGCAACCACAACTACGACCGGCGCCATTCGCTCCGGTCAGGCGAATCGGTTACTGTGCTTTGTGCTGATCGTTGGAAGCTGTTTGGTTTTCGATCAGGCAACGAAGGTCTGGGCAACGGCCTACCTGTCGAACATCGAGCCGTTGTCGTTTGCCGCCGACACGTTTCGGCTGCAGTATGCTTTAAATCCAGGCGGCTTTCTGGGATTGGGTGGCACGCTCGACGACTCGATCCGCACAGTCATTTTTGTGGGCATCAATGCTGTCGGCCTGGGGGCGCTACTTGCCTATTTGTGCCTGGCCAGACGCATTTCGTGGCTGACCTTCATTGGATGCACGTTGATCTTAGCTGGTGGCGTTGGCAACCAAATCGACCGGATGTTCCTGGGTGGGCTGGTGATCGACTTCCTCAACGTGGGACTTGGTCCACTAAGAAGCGGCATCTTCAACGTCGCCGATATGGCCATCTCCTGCGGCGCCCTGTTATGGGTGTATGCCAGTTGGTCAGAAGATGGGCATAGCGCGGGGCACAAAACGCCGTCTCCTTAACGAGCCGATTCACTCCGATCACAATTCTCTTTGAATAGCCCGGTTCGCCGCCCCTGGCTCATGCTGGTCTTTCTCCCGAACCTGAGTCGTGTAGGGCAATGACCGCCGCGCGGCCCTAAATCGAGTAATCAACTTCCGTTGTCTCGGGCACAAACACGCGGGCGCGGCGTGGGCTGACGTAGATCATGTCGCCGCTGGCTAACCCAAGTGCCGAAAACCGGTCGTGATCGAGGTCGACGTTCAGGGCCATCCCGAATTCGTCCGACCAGATTCGCAGCTTGGCCAATGAACCGGCGGGGTTTACCTGAGTGATGCGACCACAAATCGACGACTTGGCAAACGGGGCCTTATCGACATCCAGTTCGTGCGGGCGAACATACGCGGTCGCTTCGCGGGATTCCGCTTGGGGATAATCGGGGTAGTCGATTTGCAGGCTTCCCATATGGGCCTTGCCATGCTGGACCCGACCGTGGAAAACGTTGACGTTGCCAATAAAGTCCATCACAAAGGGTGAGGCAGGGTGATCGAAAACCTCTTGCGGCGATCCCGATTGTTCAATCCGGCCTTTTTGCATCACCACAACCCGGTCGGCCACTTCAAAGGCCTCTTCCTGATCGTGCGTTACAAAGACCGTGGTCACATGAATCTCTTCATGAAGCTGACGCAGCCATTGCCGCAGTTCGGCTCGAACTTTCGCATCCAGAGCACCAAAGGGTTCATCTAATAGCAGCATGCGCGGCTGGACTGCCAACGCCCGGGCCAATGCCACTCGCTGCCGCTGGCCTCCCGATAGCTGCGACGGATAACGTTTCTCAAGGCCACCCAGCCGTACCAGTTCTAAGAGCTGCATCACTCGCGGTGTCACTTCGCTATTGGGGCGATGCCGTACGCGCAGGCCGAACGCGACATTTTCGAAGACCGTCATATGACGAAAGAGGGCGTAATGCTGAAAGACGAAGCCCACTTGTCGCTCTTTGGGTGAACGATGGGTGACGTCCTCGTTCTCAAATTTAACGGTCCCCACGTCGGCAAACTCCAGACCGGCAATCACACGCAATAGCGTGGTTTTGCCCGACCCTGATGGACCAAGCAGCGCCAGCAACTCACCTGCAGGGGCTTCGAAGCAGACATCATTCAGCGCGACCATGCTTCCAAAACGCTTGGTCAGATTTTTAATCACGATGCTCATAACGGTTGATCAATTCACTTCGGTCGCGGTCGTCGCGTTAGTTGTTGATTGGTTCGACTGCAGTTCAGTACGAATGACGGTTCTTTATTCCGCCGCTTCAACCTCTGCCTTGGCCTGGGCCAGTTCGTTCAGATCGGCTTGAGTTTTATGTTCCAGGGCGATCTTGATTGCCAGTGTGATTAGCGACAGCAAGGCCAAGACGGCTGCTACCGCAAAGGCCCCCTCGGTCTTATAGCTTTCGAGCAACTTTTGAACTCGCAGTGGAACGGTCTCGCTCTCACCAGAGACTCGGCTCGAGACGACGTACGCAGCCCCAAACTCACCAATTGCCCGGGCAGAGCAGAGAATGATTCCGTAGAGCAGTCCCCATTTGATGTTCGGAAGGGTGATCCGCCAGAACATTTGCCAACCGTTTGCCCCCAGACTGATCGCAGCGATTTCCTCATCGGGGCCAATCGCCTCCATCACGGGAATCAGTTCTCGTACCACGAATGGAAGCGTCACAAATGTCGTTACCAACACCAGCGCAATCCACGACCCAACAAACTGAAAATCGTACGATTCGAGTAGTGGTCCCAGGTAACCGCGGCGTCCCAGAATCAACAGCAGCATCAACCCTGCGACTACCGGGGAAACTGCGAATGGGAGATCGATGATTGTCGTCAGCAGTGCCCGCCCAGGAAATCGAAACCTGGTGATCGTCCAGGCTGCTGCCAGCCCAAACAAAACGTTGGCAATGACCGCAACAGGGGCGACAATTCCCGTGAGATAGAATGATGAGAGGGTGTCGGCGTCGCGAAACAAGACTTGAATGACCGGGCCAACCCCCTTCTGGAACGCTACCGCAAACACGTAAATGACTGGAACGACCACCAGTACCAACATAGTCGAGACTGCGGCTGTAATCAGCGCGTATTGCAGCCACAGCGGCTCATGCTGCGCATTTCGCGTGCCGGCAGCCAGTCCGACCTTAGGTGCGTGTCGAGGAAGGGAGTGCATTATTGAGGATGGCTCTTCAACATAAAGACAATCAACAAATCCAAGATTCAAACCGTCGTACTGTCTCAGCGTTAGTCGTCAAATCCCAGCTGAGCTGACCACGCGAGTGGCCGGGCTCTTGTCTTCAAAAGCTGAAAAGTTGCCAATCCAGCTACTTTGACTGAGCTTCCAACTGACTATGAATACTCTTTCAAACATGAAACATCATTCAGGCCGTTAGATGATATGATTTTACACGATCGCTAGCACTGTTAGTGCCCGCTTCCCATCGTCTTGCGTTCCATAAAGTTAATCAGACCCAGCATGCAGAACGATGCAAACAACAGAACCGAAGCGATCGCCGTTGCCTCTGCGTACGCAAACTCTTCCAACCTGACGACAATCAAAAATGGTGCAATCTCTGTCTGGAACTGCCGATTTCCCGACACAAAAATCACCGAGCCGTATTCACCAATCCCACGAGCAAACGTCAGCGCAAATCCGGTCACAAGCGCGGGGTAAAGAGTTGGTAGCAGCACTTTCGTAAATGTTTGCCAGCGGGTAGCACCAAGGCAGGCGGCCGCTTCTTCCAACTCGGCGTCAATCCCTTCCAATACCGGCTGAACCGCTCGCACCACAAACGGGAGACCGATAAACGACAGCACCAACACAATGGCCAGCCACGAATTCGCAGTAGGAATTCCCAGTGGCAATAGAACTCGGCCGAACCAGCCGTTCTGGCTATAAAGGGCCGAGTAAACCAGCCCCGCCACAGCGGTCGGCATTGCGAATGGCAAATCGACCAGCGAATCCATCAGGCGCTTGCCAGGGAACTCATAGCGAACCAGGACCCAGGCCAGCAGCAAACCCAAAAACGTATCGACCACAGCGGCTGCGGCCGAGCAACTGAACGTCACCCAATAAGCACACCGCGCCCGTTCATCCCAGACCGCTTTCAAAAACTGGGCTGGGGTCAGGGACGAAGCTGCAAATAGGCAGGCGGTGAGCGGAATGATCACCATCAGCAGCAGATAGATCAGTGAAAAACTAAGGCTGAAGGGAAGCCCTGGCAGCACGCGTTTAGAACTCATTCACCACACTCAAAGCAGTTGTAATCCGACCAGTTGTTTGTTCGTCTGCAGCACCGACAGACAGACAATCTCAATCCGATACCGCTATGTCAGGATCGGGCTGACCGCAATATCAATCCAGGTATGAAACTCGGTCCCCGGAGCCAGAACGCGCAGCCCGGAGTCGATCCCTTGCGCTGCCAGATTAATGGCATCGGTCACGCAGGTGTATGGTTCCAGACAGACCGCTCCCCGATTCGGTGGTGTGAAGGCTACAACCTCTCGAAAAATGGGAGGGCAGGTCTGAGTGATTTGAATCCCCGAGGCTTCATCAATAACCAGCAGATCAAACTGCGGACCGTCATAGTCAAGAGCTGTATAGACATCATCCAGCTTGAGAGCCGTCACGTATGCTCCATCGAACAGTTCTTTATCATCAGGTGGGGAGACGGTCTGGCCTGTCGGCAAACAGTCGACCAGTTCCCACAGCTTGCGGGCAGGGGCGTCAATGGTGCAGTCTTCAATTCGCCCCCCGGCCAGCGGCAATTTGAAGTAAGGGTGAGTCCCCAAACCCCACGGCAAATCGCGATCCCCCGGATTGGTAATTCGAAAGTTCGCTCTTAGGCGAGGCCCGATTAGCTCGTAGTCAACTTCCAAAATAAAGTCGGCCGGCCAAAAACTGACTCGATCAGGCGCATCGACGCTAAGCTGAAACTCCCCGGTCACAAAGTCTTCCCCTCTGGCCGTCACGCGCCAAGGCCGGTCAAAGCACAGACCGTGGATCGCGTTTTGCCACTTGTCGGTACCAGGAAGTATGTAGGTTTCGCCTCGCCAGTTGAACCGGCCTTTTCGAATCCGATTAGGAAACGGAAACAGAATGGGGATGCCGCTGGATGAGGCCTTCACTGTTCCAGTTTCGAAGCCGGGGAGCGCATCGAGTACATCAACCGTCTTGTGGCCTACAACCGCGTGAAACTGAAAGCAGTTGAAGCCCAGATCGGGCAGAATCCGGGCGCTCGACCCGGTTGCCGCATCGCGGATTTCGATGACTCCCATAACTCTGACTCCGATGCCTCTATTTCCACAAGTCGTCCAACGACGGCTTTGCTGTTCGACGTCTGCGGTGAATCGAACAGAATTCAGATTGCTGAGACCTGGGACCCGATTCCTTAGTGGCCATTAACCAGGTGACCAGTGACCTTCGATCGTCATCTTGCCGCAATTCCTGCACCGCATGAAATTGATCGCAATTCCTTAATTCGGTGACGGTTATAGCAAGTTTTCCACAGACAGTAGAGGCTGGCTGACCGATCGCCCGGCCATTTCCCCACCCGAAGTCATCTTGACCCACTCGCCCGGTTCTGCGCAACTCGGTTAGGGGAACATCGGTAAAAACTGCCGGTGATTTCCAGAACGACACGCAGCAGGAGGCGAGCGGCCAGCATGCACATTTTTTTTTCTGTCGGTGAACCTAGTGGCGATCAGCACGCAGCCCACCTCATCTGCGAACTAAAGCGGCGCGTCCCCGGCCTGCAAGTCTCGGCACTTGGCGGTCCCGAAATGGAGGCTGCCGGTTGCCGTAACCTATTTCAGTTGACACAGTTAGCCGTAATGGGGGTCCTTCGCGTACTCCCCCTCATTTTCAAGTTTTGGTCGGTCTATCGACTGGCCAAAAAACACCTGCAGGCAACCCGGCCCGATCTGGTCGTCCTCGTTGATTTTCCTGGCTTCAACTGGTGGATCGCCTCGGCTGCCAAAAAACTGGGGATTCCGGTCGTCTACTTTATGCCCCCTCAGCTTTGGGCCTGGGGTCCGTGGCGAGTGAAGCGGGTGCATAAATATGTGACCCATGTCCTGTCCGGGCTGCGGTTCGAGACTGAATGGTATGCCAAACAAGGGGTACCGGTGACCTACGTCGGGCATCCGTTTTTCGACGAAGTGGCCAAATCGGGGCCAGTCGACTCCTTCCGCCAGGAGTGGCGAAATCCGGCA
>JAIXVG010000288.1 GCA_027483145.1 Planctomyces sp. | reverse complement strand
TTCGCAAGTTCTGATCGGCAACCATACGGGCCGCCTCCATCTGTCCCGACGAAATCAGCGCGATCCCCGACACCGATAGTTCTGGGGGAGCATAAACCCGATACCCATGATGTTCGAGGACCTTACCACAAGCGATCGCCAGTTCGGGATCATGGAAGCTGGCGTAATGATCGACAAAGTAAACAACCAGGTTTTGCCGCTGGTTGGGTTCTGGGCGTTTGAGCCAATGGCGGGGTGCTCGCTTAAAAAACGGTCGACGAGCAAACCCAGGCAAACGACGACGTCGGGCTACCCCCCAGATCCGTTCCATGATCCAGCGAAACGCGCTGGTATTCAGTAGCGGATTAAGCAGGGGCGCCAAATAACAACCCCACGGCCCCCAGACATCGGGACGGGACAAAAACCATTCGCTGCGAGAAACTCCATTCGCGGCAACAACCTGTCCCCGCAGCTCAAGGGCAAGCTGAGGAATGTTGACCGACGACGGACAATCGAGTTGACACTGCTTGCAGTTGAAGCAGCTCTCAAGCAACGCGTTTGTCCCTTCCTGCGAAAGATCAGCCTCCAGCAACTGGCCCATTCCAAACTGCCGAGCGGCAGCCGCTTTCGCACGTGGAGATCGTTCCTCTGCAGCGGCTGTCCGAAAGAAGGGACACATGCGAGTCGACGAATCGCGTGTTTTGCAGCTACCGCACCCGTTGCAGCTCGACGCCTGACTGACGAACTCGGCTGGAGACCAACGTAGCTCGAGCTCGTAAAGTTCCGGTCCGGGAAGGGCTGCCTTTTTCAAGTATTGGGCTGAAAGATCGCTCTCGTGGGTGATCACCTTCTGGGGATTCAGCAATAATTGTGGATCGAACAGCTGCTTCACTTGGCGAAACACCTCGTACAGCGGGCCATATTGCTTCTCAACGAAGCCACTGCGCGACAACCCCGTAGCATGTTCGCCGCTGATCGTTCCCCCCAGCTTCCAGGTTGCTTCGTATAATCGCTGCGATAGTTCGGCCAGGAACTCGCCACGTTAGCTGACTTCCAAACTGAGAAACGGCCGGAGGTGAATCTGGCCTGCTGCGGCATGGGCATACATTGAGGCGGTGATTTCGTATTCCTGCAAGACACGTTGGGCATCCAGCAGAAACTCGTGCAAAGCGGCTGGCGGAACGGCGATATCTTCGACGATTGGAACCGGGCGGGCATTCCCTTTGATTTGATTGAGCAGCGGGACAACTCGCTGGGCGAGTGACCAGACTCGGGCCATGTCGGTCTCGTCGGTCGTTTCAATCAATACTCGACAATTGACCGCTTGATCGCGCAAATTGGCCAGGCAATTGCGAGCGGCAGCTAGAGCCGACTGGGGACTGCTGGTCGTCCATTCCAGAATTAAAACCGCTTCAGCATCGGGCGAAATCAGTGTTTCGAAGTATCGATCGACTTCGCGGGACAGCCCAAGCAGACGCCTATCGAGTAAATCACAGGCAGCGAGCGATTCCTTTTGACAAAGTGTTACTGCTGTCGTTGCAGGCTCAAGGGCCTTGAATTCCAACAAAACTACTGCTCGTCCCAGCGGAAGTGGCCGTGTTCTGAGAGTTGCAGACGAAAAGAAACCAAGCGTCCCTTCACTGCCAACAAGAACTTGAGGGACGTTCAAAACATCCCGGTCGAGGACATCACGCAGCCGATATCCACAGCGGTTCACCTTCAGGGTGGCTGGCTGCCACTTGACGATCAGGTCGGCGTTTTCTCGCAATAGCCATGCCAGTTGAGGCAAAATAGCCGCTTCTGGCGCTGAAAGGGTGGGACGACCAGGAACAGCCGAATTGATCTCCGTCAGTGGCGTCGAGCGGGCTTCAAAGCTCGCTCCCGATGCCAAAACCACTTCCAGACTTTGAACCCAATCGCGGGTGGTTCCAATTTCAATGGAATGTGAACCAGCCGAGTCTCGGGCCAGCATGCCGCCAATGGTGGTGACCAGAACGTTTGAGGGATCGGGGGGGAAATATCGACCGGTGGCACGAATCGCGCGATTCAGGTCGGCCAGTACCACGCCCGACTGAACGCGAACGCTTGACTCGCCAACAGCCTCGACGGCTGTCAGGTGACGAGACAGGTCAACAATCAGCCCCTCGCCTAGTGCCTCGCCTGCAACTCCAGATCCCGCACCACGCGGTACGAGGGGAATTTTGTGTTCAGACGCGTATCGGCACAGAACAGTCAGATCGTCCCGGTCGAGTGGAGCGGCCACGCCGAGAGGAGTAACTTCATACAAGCTGCCATCCGAAGCGTACGCAGCTTTCGCAACCGCGTCGAACCGCAATTCTCCTCGGAACAGACCGGCCAGGTCTTCCGACATCAGCGATGATCGGTCTTCCTGGCGCAAAAACAACTCCTGAGTTTGAAGATCACACGGCGACACCGCGCTTTTACTTAGCTCCCCGTTTTTCGGACTGATCCGGTCATTGTGCCTTGATGGCTACGTATTCGCAAACGAGTGGCTGATTGGCATCCGCCCGAAGGGTCTCACGGCCCGTCGGTAAAGGAAAAACGGCCCACAGACCTTGCTGGCAAGGAAAGTGGGCCGTTAGCTGTGATATTTGAGGTACAGCAACCAGATTAAAACCGAGATAAATTCAAAGATCCGAACTTCGTCGAGAAAACCACCGCTGACATCAAGAACTAGGACTGGCGCTTACCGTGGATGAGGGACATCACTTCAGCCCTGCTCGACTGGTTGGTTTTGAACAATCCACGTACCGCGCTGGTAATCGTCGTGCTCCCCGGCTTGCGAATGCCGCGGATGGTCATGCAGGTGTGGGTTGCTTCCAGGACAACCACGACACCTTTCGGCGAGAGGACGTCCTCCAACATATCAGCAATCTGCTGAGTCATTCGCTCTTGAACTTGCGGCTTACGGGAAACTTCATCAACAACGCGAGCCAGCTTGCTGAGTCCAACGACTTTCCCTTGGGGCAGGTAGCCGATGTGTGCGGTACCCATGAACGGCAACAGATGATGCTCGCACATACTGTTGAACGAGATATCGCGAACCAGAACTAGCTCGTCATAGTGTTCGGGAAAGACTCGCTCCAGATGCCGACGAGGATCAACCCTCATTCCGGAAGTGAGCTCGGCAAACATACGAGCAACACGCCCGGGCGTATCCTTCAGACCTTCACGATGGATGTCTTCTCCCAATGCGTCCAAAATCTCACGGACGGCCCGCTCGATCCGCGGCATGTCAACCGGTTTCGTCACAACCTGCGGAAGGCCAGAGCGATCGATCGAGCCAATGCTGTGGCAGCAATCATCGTCGTGGTCGTGCAAAGAATGATGAGGGGACATAGAGGTCGCTTCAGACTCGGGATGGTCTATCGCTAGATCGGTGGCTGATGAAATCATAGCAAATTCCATTATCGATGAAGGTCCTGCCGCTGGGCAAAACCACCCAAGGGCTGTACGGCGGACAAAACAGGTGAACTTTGACGATTAAACCGGTCAATGTGGGGACGTGGAGACCAGCAGTCAATCCGGTCCCCAAATTGGACGATTGGAGTCTACCGGTAGAAGTCTGGCTGTCATTGCGGCGATGAGTCGGCGTGAGCAGTCGGCAATCAACACCGAGGCAATCCTAGACCAGACTTCCTTTTGGTCAACACCCTTTCGCTTAGAAACCGGCCACCAAACCGAGGTTGAATGGGGAATTGATCAGGGCTCTGTGGAGCCCGTGTCGCTGTTGCAGAAATCAGCGTTCACCTGCTCTAAGCAACAATCAGATTCGAACGAATCAAACTTGCAAATCGGTCCAGTATCGAGAAGCCGGGCGACGGCAATTCGACACTATAACGCGGTGTATCACCCACTCGCCGATTCAATTGTCACTGAACTTGGGGGGAAAGGGCCTTGATGCCCCCGATGTCAATTGTGAATGGGCCAAATCGAGGATTCGCTTCAGAATCGCCGTCCGTTGTTCAACAGAGGTTTCGTTCAGTAATCGCTGCGATACTTCGCTGGCAAGGGGAATCGTCGCGGACAGGATGTCACACACAACTGCCAGCCCGTCATCCCGCAGGATGGCATCGGACAATACCTGCTTAAGGTCTGCCTTGGGAAAAATCTCGCAGAATTGATCAACCAGCTGTTGGGCCTGCTGAGCATGCCCGGCCGCAATTCCTTTTGACTGACCTTCCACTGCGTGCCACTCGTCAGGGCAAATTCGTAATCGGGCCAATCGATAGGGTTCGTCTGATGGAATTTCTTCTTCGATATACGCACGTGCTACCCCTTTGAGCACTAGGTAATAGCGGCCATCTGGCAGCTTCTCATGGGCGATGATTTTTCCAAGTCCCACCATTGGATGGATCGCAGGACCGGAACCACTCGGAGGGAGAGCAGGCTGAATCAATGCCATGGCAATGTACCCGTCGCCAACCAAGGCATCGGCGGTCATTTTTCGATAGCGAGGCTCAAAAATATGAAGCGGCAACAGGGCATGAGGAAACAGGACCACGTTTCCGAGTGGAAACAAGGGCGCAACACCAGAGAAGCTTTCCAAGATTCCATTCGATTGTGAGGATGATGACATCAAGCAATACTCTGGGTCGGGATCAGCCGAACCGTCATTAATTTTGCGAACAAATAAATAACACCATACCAGGAAACACGTTACAACTAACGGCCCTGATCGATAGGGCTCTCCATCATCCACCGCTTGTGATTCTAGACACCCACATCAATCTGGCTACCAGTCCAGGCCCGAGGCGGTCCCTCTCGTGCAGTTTTGTGAGTTTTTTTGATGAACGTCGGAACCATTTTGCGCAAAACAACGGAAAAGCCAGTGTCATAAGCCAGCGATTTCAAGTTGACTCTTGCAGTACTCTGGACACCGCGGGACTTTGGTCATGTATCTACCAAATGACCAAATGAACCAGGCGGTGTCCCCATTCGCTTGCATCGGGTGAACTAGTTGTTCCGCCTCTTCGTCTCTCGATCCTTAGCATGAAGCATTCGCCGAGCGGCATTGATTTTGGGCGTCGATTCGAATCCCCTAAATCCAACTAGTGTTCGATTCGACGACTTGAACCAGTATCAACCGTCAGTATCCCAGCAGTCATCGTTTTTTGCACTCACTTTAAGAAAGCTGGCAACGTGCCCAAGAAACGCGTTCCCAAACAAGTCACTCCTCGGCCAAAGCAGGCAGCAGGTAAGAGCTCGGTTAAAGTCTCGAAACAGAAGCCTGCAGCAACGAAGGTCATGCAGGCCAAACCTCCCCGGGAGTCGCTGGCCTTAAAGCGCGAACGTGTGCTGGCTGTGATCGAACAACTCAAAGTCGACTACCCCGAAGCGTTGTGTGCCTTGGAACACACTACTCCATTTCAGTTGCTGGCAGCCACAATCCTTTCGGCTCAATGCACCGATGAGCGAGTCAACATCGTCACCCGGGAATTGTTCAAAGCCTTCCCCGACGCTAAGTCACTGGCCAAGGCGAAACTGGCCACCATTGAAGAGTATGTAAAGTCGACCGGTTTTTTCAGAGCCAAAGCCAAAAATCTACTGGGAATGGCTCAGATTCTGGCCGAACAATACGACGGAGAGCCACCACAGGATTTAGAACTGCTGATCAAGCTGCCAGGAGTCGGACGCAAGACCGCCAATGT
>JAIXVG010000539.1 GCA_027483145.1 Planctomyces sp. | reverse complement strand
GCAAACTGGAAATTGGAGCAGGCTGTTTCTGGAGACATGCAGATGGATCTCAGACACAGATGTCGCCGCAAGGTTGGGTTCACGAGTTTTAGATGGTGTGCCGAACGGCGATTGAGTCGCGAACCATTCCGGGATTGAAGACGGCGCTCGTTTGCATAACACGGAGTATCGATCATGCAGCAAAAAAACTATCTGGGCGAGGCCCTGTTGCTAGGGGGGCTTGTGTGCGGACTGGGCGTCCAGGCATTGTGGGCTGATCCTCCTGCCGATCCCGCCTTGGGGGGGGCTGGAAGTGACCCGGTATCAATCGCGACCCCACTTGCCAGCGGACCTGCTCCTGTCACTTTCCTGGGTGGTGCACGGCTTCAGTCGCAGTTCCAGTCGTTATCGGGGCAGTCGCCTGACGGTCGACCAATATCTGCTCAAGAGCGGTACTGGCGTTCTCTCGACCCTGAAACTCGCTCGACGATGACAGGCGGATGGGGACTCCAAAATATGTCAGGAGGGCATAACCTGCATCCGATTGTGGGAAGCAACTACGCCGACACGAGTGGTGGCCAGTCGATTGGCCCTGAGCAATTCTCGGGTGCCCGCTTCAATGCGTGGAGCAATCTGCAACCCCAGCAAGCCGCTAGCTGGAACCGGAGTGGTTACTGGAACCAATCGCAGCAAGGTGGCTACTACATGACCCCAGCCGCGACAAGCTTCGACTTTGGACGAGCCAGCGGGATCAGCTACCCATCGGGCCAGCTCTCGGCCAGCGGCGGTTGGAATCTCTCTTACTAAGTGGAATGGTTTCAGGTAAATGTCATTCGTTTTCAACTGACGAGATTACCGATGCGAGAAAGCGTCAAATGGCAAGCCTTTTTTGGCTGAATCGAGCGCCGCGACACTGCCAACTGGCTAAACTGCAGCTCGCGCTCGCAAACCGAAGCTAGCAACGAATTGAGTGACGCATGAGAGTTTGGCCGGGAAAGTCGTATCCTCTGGGAGCCACCTGGGATGGTGCTGGGGTCAACTTCGCGCTATATAGCGAAAACGCGACCAGCGTCGACTTGTGCTTGTTTGAATCACCCGAGTCAACTCAGGAAAGCCATCGAATTCCACTGCCGGAGCAGACCGAGCAAGTGTGGCATGGCTACTTTCCAGACTTACGTCCCGGGCAGTTGTATGCCTATCGAGTAAATGGTCCGTATGATCCCCGACGTGGTCACCGCTTTAATGCCAACAAGGTCGTGCTCGACCCCTACGCGAAGGCGATTGGCAGAAACTTGAAGTGGAACGACGCAGTGCTGGGTTACAGGGGGACGTATCCTGACCCAGACCTGACATTCAACGAAACCGATAGCGCACCATTCGCCCCATTGGGGCTGGTGGTGGAGCCTGCGTTCTCATGGATGGACGATCGGCCCCCCAAGACACTTTGGCACAATACGGTCATCTATGAAGTTCACGTCAAGGGCTTTACGCAGCAGATGGATGCTGTCCCCAAGCATCTGCGCGGCACCTATGCAGGGTTAGCCTCCGAGCCGGCCATTGAACACCTGCAGAATCTGGGTGTGACGGCGGTCGAACTGTTGCCCGTTCATCACCACGTTGATGAGCGCTTTCTGGTTGATAAAGGACTGCGGAACTACTGGGGCTATAACACGCTCGCCTTTTTTGCCCCCGATACCCGGTTCAGTTCGAGGCGCTCGCCACTGCTGGCAAACTATGAATTCAAGACAATGGTCCGCACGCTGCACGCCGCTGGGATCGAAGTCATTCTGGATGTGGTCTACAACCACACGGCTGAAGGGAATGAACTGGGGCCAACCATCTCGCTGAAGGGAATTGACAACGCGGCTTATTATCGACTGTTGCCACATGATCCCCGATTCTATATGGATTTCACCGGTTGCGGAAATACCCTGAACATGCGGCATCCGCGTGTGCTGCAACTGATCATGGACAGTTTGCGCTACTGGGTCCAAGAGATGCACGTCGACGGGTTTCGTTTCGATTTGGCCAGCGCCTTAGCCCGTGAACTGTACGAAGTCGACAAACTGGGTGCCTTTTTCGACATCATCCATCAGGACCCGATTCTCTCGCAGGTTAAACTAATCGCAGAACCGTGGGATGTTGGCCCGGGGGGATATCAAGTTGGAAACTTCCCTGTTGGCTGGACTGAATGGAATGGCAAATACCGCGATTGCGTACGCAGCTTCTGGAAAGGGGATGGAGGTACGATCAGCGAACTGGCAACCCGACTGACGGGCTCTAGCGATTTGTATGCGGCCAACAGTCGCAGGCCCTATGCGAGCATTAACTTTATTACCTGCCATGACGGTTTCTCGTTGCAGGATATGGTCAGCTATAACCACAAACACAACGAATTAAATGGCGAGAACAATCGCGATGGCAGCGATCACAATATGAGCTTCAATTGTGGCGTTGAAGGCCCCTCGAACGATCCAGCGATAAACGCTCTGCGGCAGCGGCAAAAACGCAACTTCATGGCAACGCTGTTCCTGTCTCAAGGAGTTCCCATGCTGCTGGCAGGGGACGAAATGGGTCACACACAGCTTGGGAACAACAACGTCTACTGCCAGGATAATCCTCTTTCGTGGCTCGACTGGTCAAAGTCGGATGTTGATCAGCAATTCTTCGATTTCGTGAAACGCCTGATTGCTATTCGGAAGTCGCAACCAGTTCTTCGCAGACGCAAGTTCTTCCACGGCCGAAGCATTCGCGGCAGTGACGTTAAAGACGTCTATTGGATGAGTCCGCAAGGGATTGAGATGACCGAGTCGGCGTGGAACTCGAACGAAACGAAATCGTTCGGCCTGTTGATGATGGGTGACCTTGAGGAGACCGATGAGCGGGGCCGACCCATCAAGGGGGATAACCTGCTGCTGCTAATTAACTCGGGGGACAAAATGGTTCCGTTCAAGCTTCCGAAGAAAGCAGCCAATACGACGAACCATTTAGAGCTGTTGATCGATACGTTTCGGCCCGAATGGGAGAGACAAGTTTTTCAGGCAGAACAGGTGTTCCAGTTGGGACCGCTCTCAACCGCCCTCTTTCGCTGGGAGAACATCAAGCAGTTAGCCGCATTGCCTGTCCCGAAGCCGCTTGCGTATGCGCTCGATGAGCCAAGTCCGCTGGTCGAGAAGAAATCAACTCGCTTTCCCGTGATTGGCCCCGATGGTGGTCCAGAGATTCTGTACCACCCCAATGCGCTGCCACTCCTCACCAAGCCAGAGGGTATAACCGGCAAAGGGGCCAAGACGCCTGAAGATTGAGGACCGGAAATTGCCCCAGTTCTATCGAACGAATAGACATCTTGGTGGCTCAACCAGGGGATCAGTCGATGGGATTCAACTAGAATCGGGCCATATCCTGCTGACCATCGAGGCCTAATTGATCGGTAATCGAAGTGGCCCCTTGCAGCATAAAGCTCAAGTCGCTGCCAATGCCAATCATCTGCCATCCTGCTGCCACACGGTCTTTGGCAGCTTGGGCGTTGCCGACATAAATTCCAACGGAAACGTTTGTTTCTTTACCGGCACTCAAGACGGTGTTGAGGGCCGATTCAAAATTCGCAGGAGATGGGTCCGCCCCATCGGCCCCCCGCATGCGAACAAGCAGATCGTTTGGCCCCACGAAGAGAGCGTCGACCCCCGGTACTGTACCCATTTCGGAGGCGTTCTTGACTCCAGCTGGTGACTCAATTTGGAGAATCACCAGCACTTCCTGGTCGGCAGAAGCGAAATAGTCGGCCGCGGTTGTCCGAAAGTTGATTGCCTGCATTGAGCCGCCAATCGACCGGTTGCCCAGTGGCGGATACTTGGTCGCGGCCACAATGCGGGTTGCCTCTTCGACTGTTTCTACCATCGGGATAATGATCCCGTGGCAACCCAAGTCGAGGGCGCGCTTGATGGTTTGCGGCTCTCCGTCTGGTAAACGGGCCAAGGCGACGCATCCTGCATCGGCGATCGCGCCGAACAGGTCGCCGGCCAGTTGCCAGTCAATCGGGCAGTGCTCTAAATCAACAGTCACCCATTGGAAACCCAAGCGGGCGAGCAGCCTGGTTGCAAAGAGGTTCCCAAGGGTAATCCATGTTCCGAATTGGGGATGGCCAGCCCGGAGCGCCGCCTTAACAGGATTGGGTTGCATCGGCGGCTTTCTGCGTCGCTTCCAAAGATTCGAAAGGCATGAGGATCAGCCTGCACGAGACTGACTTCTGGTCGAGAACTGCATACCCCGAACGTCGCCAAGCCTCAAGACTCAGCAAAACCCGAATTTGTGGGTGTAGCGACGAATTGGCTAGATCCGAGTACCAAAAAAATGAGGTTTCTCCGCGATAAGCAGAGAAACCTCATGATTAAGCCGATAACGACGAAGGCTGTGGGTTTGCTCAGGCAAGACCAACTCTTCGGCCGTTTGCTACCAACTCAGATCTACATTGTGGCAGGAGCCGGAGCAGCTTCGACTGGTGGAGCTGGAGCAGCCGCTGCGGGGGCAGCAGGAGCTGGTGAGCTCATGACTGGGGCTGGTGTGCTCACACCGCATGCACCAGTGGCACATGGGGACGAAACTGGAGCTGCTGAACAGCCACAAGGAGCAGGTGCTGGGGCTGCAGCGCAACCGCAAGGGGCTGGAGCAGGTGCTGCACAAACTGGCGCAGGAGCTGGGCAGCACTTTTCCTTCTTGACGCGAACCTTCTTGCAGCGAACTGGCTTGCACTTGGCTGGCTTGCAAGCTGGTTCGCAGCCGCAGCTGGCAAATGCATTGCCTGAACCGAAACCAACGACTGCTGCGACCAAAGCCAAAACCGTAAACGCGCGAATCATGTTGTACATCCTTCCAAACACAAAGCGTTGACCCACTGCTATTGCAACCGCGCAATAGCAGCTTTTGGGGACACGCGGTTGACAACAAAGTGAACTGTCAGCGACTTCCTGCGTCCCCAGGGATTGATCAAAAACCATTGATCAATCCTTCTGTACATTCCGCAGCATAACAGGCGGTTTGTGAGTGTCAAACGATCTGGGCAATCTTTTCCGTCAACAACGATTGCTCAGAATGCGAGGTCTGTAGGGTGTCGATGTTGAGCGTCGATGTAGGGTCATGACCCCTTGCGAGTTGGTTTCCGACCAGTAGCCCCGGAACTGCGCCGGACTATGATGCGGGCATTACAATCTCGTCCCGACCGATCGCAGCTCTCTTTCCGTTGGATAGTACGGTCCCGCCACATGTACACGCGATTCTCCTGGAAGCTCCCCAGCAGCACATTAGCCGCTTCTGACCGTCCGCTGATCATGGGGATTTTGAATGTCACCCCGGACAGTTTCTCGGATGGGGGAAGTTATTCGACGGTCGAAGATGCCGTAGCGCGAGCCTTGGAAATGGTGGCAGAGGGGGCAGATGTCATCGACATTGGAGGAGAGTCGACACGTCCCGGCTCCGAGCAAGTTTCAGCTGAAGAGGAGCTGGCACGCGTCATTCCAGTGATTGCGAAGCTGGCCCCGCTCACAAAAATCCCGATCTCGATCGATACGACCAAGTCTTCGGTCGCCAAAGAAGCAATGGCTGCTGGCGCTCAAATCGTCAACGATATCTCGGGCCTGACTTTCGATCCGCAAATCGTTGAAGTCTGTGCGCAATCCAGAGCTGCGGTGATCGTAAATCACATCAAGGGGACGCCGCAAACGATGCAATTGGCTCCGACGTATCACAAAGTGGTCGACGAGGTTTACGAATTCTTGTCTCATCGCCTGACTGTACTCGAGCAGGCCGGAATATCGAAAGATTCTGTCATGCTCGACCCGGGAATTGGGTTCGGGAAAACCCCGGGCCACAACATCGAGTTACTCAAAGGGATTCGCCGGTTTCAACAACTGCAGCGCCCGGTCTTGATTGGTCACTCACGCAAACGATTCTTGCAGAAAGTCGTCGGCCGTGACGTTGATGAGCGACTGTTTGGCACCATCGGCGTCAGCTTGGCCGTCGCCTCTCTTGGAGCCGACATGATCCGTGTACACGACGTTCGGGCGAACCGAGATGCACTCGTTGCATTCCGAGCGATTTATGATGCATCACACGAGTGAATCAGCCAAAAAAAGATAAGGGGCAGGCCAACATCTGTCGCCCTGCCCCTAACTCGCATTCGTGCCAACTATCTCGCTTAAAACCCATCGGGCAAGTCTGCATTGCGGTTAAGTGTCACGTCGTGGCATGGGTTTGGCCGCTGAATCGACGGCCGCAGGACGCTACCCCTATCTAAAACTCGCTCTAGTTGGATCCACTCCCCTGGAAGTAGGGATGTCCACGATCACCGCGAGAAAGCAGGTAAGCCAACAGATCGAGAACCTCTTCCTCGTTGAGCGTGTTGATCAGTCCGGCAGGCATCATCGAGACGGGTGAGGTCTGCATCTCATCAATATCTGACCGATTGACGTTTTCCAAAAGACCCGGGTTCAGCATGTCGGTTAGAATCATGAGTGATTCGCCATTCAAGTTGGCGATTCGACCGTTCACTACTTTGCCATCCGTTTTTAGAATGGTGACCGCAGCATACTGATCGCTGATCACCTTGCTTGGTTCGATCATCGATTCTAGCAAGTCCTTGGTGCTGAATCGTCCTGCAACGCCAGTCAGGTCCGGGCCAGATGATCCCCCTTCCCCGTTGTACCGGTGACAGGCAAAGCAATTGGTTGCGCCAAACAGCGCTCGGCCTGCGTCAAAGTTACGTCCTTCCGGAATGCCCGACTGGTACTTGCTGGCCAGCTCGGAAACGGTCCACTCTTTGACGAACGGACGTACGACTTGGGGAGTTTGAGGGGTGGTTGTTGTAACGCGGCTTAACATTGCCTCGTACTGGCTTCGGTCTGCGTCCGGAATAGTGGTCAGGGCGTCTTTTTGGATTCCCTGGATAAACTTCGTGAAGCTTGCGCCACCCTTGTAATTTACAGCCTTTGCGAGCCATTCGAAATACTGCGTGCGGGTTTCGGGGTTCCAACCGACCGCCAGGACCCGCAATGCTCGAGCGTAATCGATTTGCTCTTCCTGCGTGGGGGATGCCAGCAATAACTCAACCCCTTTGGATGCAACCTCAGTAGAGCCAAGGTATACCAACAAATTAACCAGTTCGACTCGTAACTCCCGTGAATTGGATGCCAATCCAGTTGTCATGGCAGGTACCAGCTTGGCCTGTAGTGCTGCATCGGGCGGACCAAATCGATTAAAGGCAATACTGGCCGTGCGGCACAAATCAATTTGCTGTTCAGTGCTCAAAGCTGTGAGCCAGCTTTCTGAATCAGATGGCAGGCAGAAGAATTTGCTGCACAGGGCTTCGGCGATTTGGGCACCCAATTCCTGATCGACTGGCGGGCTGCTTTCATTGCGGTGGAATGGGTCGGTCCCGCCGGCGTGGGCGAGCGCTAGCAAGGCGTAGATTTGCTTGACCCGGTTTGCTTCCTTCAGAGCTTTGTCTCGCCAAGCCGCAATT
>JAIXVG010000136.1 GCA_027483145.1 Planctomyces sp. | reverse complement strand
CGGGTGAAGCCGCTCGCGTGACTGTTCAAACGTTCTATCGCAGGTACGAATGGCTGGCTGGCATGACTGGAACCGCCATCGGAGCCGAGCGAGAATTCAAACGGGTTTATCGCCTTTCAACCAGTCATATTCCCACGAACAAGCCCTGTATCCGCAAGGTGTTGCCCACCAAAATCTATGCCACGATGGCGGCCAAGCACGATGCGCTGGTTTCTGAGATTGGCCGCCTGGTCAAGATAGGCCGCCCTGTGCTGGTGGGCACCCCGTCCGTCAAAGCGTCGCTGGCCCTGAGTGAGCGGCTTCATGCAGCGTCGATTAAGCATACGTTGCTCAATGCCCTCAACGACTCCGAGGAGGCTCAAATCATCGCCAATGCCGGGGCGGCTGGGGTCGTCACTCTGGCGACAAACATGGCTGGCCGCGGAACCGATATTCACTTGTCACCCGAAGCCGTGAAGGCGGGTGGGCTACACGTGATTGCAACCGAACTTCATTCGTCCCGCCGAATTGACGATCAGCTGGTGGGCCGTGCTGCGCGCCAAGGGGACCCTGGTTCAGCGCAGTTCTGGCTTTCGCTTGATGACGAGCTTCTGTCTGCCGTTCCAGCTAACCGGCGTGCTGCCTGGCAAGCCCGAGCCGGCCAGCACAACCTTCGCCCTCTAAGCGTTGTCTGGCTTCGCATCTTCCGTCGAGAACAACGCCGACTGGAAGCCCTGCAACAACGCCAGCGCCGCTTAAGCCTCCGCCGCGAACACGAACGCCACAAAACCTGCGAACGCATGGGCATCGACCCATTCCTTGAACTGCCAGATTAGTCCCTTTTGATGCAGGAATTTCGAAGCAAAACAACCCTCGCGTGTCTTCTGGAACTTGAGGTTCACAACCGCCGGTGTAGACTGTGTAGTGGGTGTGTCAGTTCCAGTCACTTCTAACGCAGACTCCACCCATCTCATCTGGTCCGTTGATTCGCAAATCACAACTCTTTTTCTGAGCGGATTATCACATGAATTATCATTTGTTTGTTGGTCTTGTCGCGTGTTCAATGAGCTTGATTCTGGGCTGCGGCGGAAGTATTCCGACTGCACCTGCCGGTAAGACTCCTCCGACTCAAGCAGAAATCAGCAAAATGCAACAAGATGCGCAAGCTGCTGCAAAAGAAGCCGCGATGGGGGCACGCAAGAAGAAGTAGTGACTTGCTGGGACTGTCAATTGTCTGACGGAATATTGACAGATGGCCAAATGCTTGACTAACAAGCATTCAATAACGCCTAGTGCTTCAATCGAGCCAACTGGTTGCCACCTAACCAGTTGGCTCTTTTCGTTTGTTGCATGCATTCGGCCGGGACACTAAGAGCCTATCCAAAAACCGGTTGTGCTTGTTCGAGAACCCCGTTTCTTCAGACATGCGATCCAAGCATCAGAGGTTTTCGGATAAGTTCCAAGAGCGTTTATATGTCTCATGCAAGGTCGTGGCTTACTCGACCATCCACATGTGCTTGAATCCCTCAATTGCAATGTAATGGCGATTTGGCAATACGTCGTCGTATTCCGATCGCTCGCCGCTCCGCCATGCGACCTGGACTTTGATCTGGGAAGATGCATCGCCCAATCCTAGTATCATTCGTTTCGAATTGCTGGCTCCATAACCATCGCCAGCAATCAACTGCTTCGCCCGGGTTGTAGATTTGCTGATTGCCGTGACTACAGATCCAACTGGGTCTCTCTCTGAGTTTGTTCCGACCAGAGTGATCGCAATCCAGTTACCAGCTCCAATAGTTTGGTTTGTCAGGAGCACTGCAGGCGTATCCAGACAGGAAATGACAATGTCTTCCAGGCCGTCGCGATTCCAATCGAGCTTTGCCATCGATCGGCCCAACAGCTTTTTCTCGAAAAAGCTACCCAGGCTGTCGGAGAACAACTCCGTGAAATGCGACCCATTGGTATTGCGATGAAATTGACAGCGCATCCGATAGGGGATTTGCTTGTATTCCAAGTCGTCGACGTGACCATTGGCGACCATCAAATCGGGGAATGAATCGTTGTCAGCGTCAAGAAACTGACAGCCAAAACCGAGCATTGGCACGCTTGGTTCACGCAGGCCGAAAGTATGTGACTCGTCAAGAAACAGTAATCCCGGATGCTGGATGTAAAGCGTGTTCGATTCGTTGTAGAAGTTCGTGACGAATAGGTCGAGAAGCCCATCGCGATTAGTGTCGTCGGCCGCAATTCCCATACAGGCTTGGGCTTTACCATCGCGGTCGAATGCCAACCCCGATTCTAATGCCCGTTCACGAAAACGAAATGGTGTGCTTTGTCGTTGGAGACCGTCGGTCGACTCTGGAACAAAAAAATGATTGGCGACCCCATCATTCGCGACAAAGACCGATAGCTGGCGAGTGTTCTCAAAATCAGCAATCACCAACCCCAAGCCATCGCCATTGGGTGCATCGAAGTGAGTCACTTCAGTGAAGTCGCTAAACGAATTATCACCCGAATTATGCCAATAAGTATCCGGCGCTGCTGGAAACGCGACCGGAGCGCATGAGCGCAGTCGCCCATCCTCTTCACAAACTCTGGTATAGATATCGGACCCTTGGAGGTAATTGATGTCGACGATATCGGGCAGTCCATCACCGTCCAGATCAGCAATCCCGCTGCTCATGGTCCACAGTGCTGATTTAGCGCCGGATGCATGATCGAGTTGCTTGAATGTTCCGTCACCGAGGTTCATCCACAGCGTGTTGGCTCCTAAGTTGCCGACATAAATATCGGCCCATCCGTCCTGATTGATATCGCCAATCGCAATAGCTTGACTGAATCCAGTCTCGAAAAGGCCTGCGAGCTTCGCTACATCGTGAAAACGTCCAGCTCGATCCTGGCGAAAAAGACTATCTAAGTGCAACGACTGTTGCACGTCGAATGGCCAGGATCTTCCCTGGCAGAAATAGATGTCCTCAAGCCCGTCTCGGTCATAGTCGAGGATGCCTGTACCACCACCGGTGTATTCGAACATGCGACGGCCAGCGGTGCTGGGATCGTCTCCATTAAAGAAACTAAACTGAAGCCCTCGTGCGTCTGCTTCGTCGGTGAACGCAATCTTTGCGACCTGTGGAATTGATGTCCCCAATTGGTCGAATGACTGCAAACCGAATTCTGGAAGAGGAAACGAACTGAAATCAATGTTCAGTTCTCCCAAAAGAACGCTGGTATTCCAGCCCCTGTCGAGGTCAGTATGTTTTTCAAGTCTATTCAAGAGGTTCGTTACCGCTACGACGTCTTCATCCGGCTCGACCAAATGGGCCTTCAGCCACAAGATCGCCTCGGAGTTTCGTTCCAGGTTCGATACCAGGTTCGCAATCTTGAGCGCGCGATCGCCGGTAAGTCCTGATCGGTAAATCGCATTCGCTACTGTAATCACCTCATCTAGCAGCTTGGCTCGGGTGCTACACTTTTGAGCTAAAACCGATTTGTCCAAGGCTGCCAGCGCTCTTCCGAGTACATGCCACGAAGCGGCATGATTCGGCTGTAAACGCACTGCCTCACTAGCGCATCTGGCCGCTGCCGCGGGTTGCTCATGTTCCACTGCCCAACGGGCAAGTAAATACTGCGTCAAGGGATGGCTAGGCTGCTTGGTGACAGTGACAGCAGCCCATTGGCGAAAGGCTGTCTCATCCTTTTCCTCCGCCAAGAGCGCCCCCCAGCGGCACCACGCTTCTTCAATTAATGGTTGATTCTGAACAGCACGTTCAAGCAGTTGTTTCGCTTTCTCGTTCCGCCCGTAAGCAATTGCAGTTCTAGCTGCCGCGATCCTCGCTCCATCGTCGTCGGTATTCAATAATCCGCTGAGGCGTTCAGCGGATATCTCAACCATGGAATCAAGGTCGGCTAAAGAAATCAGATCTGCTTCACTAGTCGTTCCAAGCTGTACCTTCTTAAGCAGAAAGGGAAGAGTCTCGAAACGCCGACCTTGATCATTGAGTGATTTTTGTAGTGCAGATTGAAAATCCAATCGTTCTGGAAATCGCGACACGAGTTGTTCGAGTTGGGTGCTCGCCGCAGCCAGGCGACCACTCTTCCAATAGCTATCGATCAACTGCAACTGAACTCGCTCGACTCGGCTGTTCGGTCGACTGGAAAGCCGACTCAAGATCGCCCGAGCTTCATCTAGTCTTTTCGAGCCAAGCAGTGCTTCGCATTTCAAAAGCAAGATATCTTCGGTCTGGCTTACTGATGGAAGTGAATCAATCAGGGAGAGCGCCTGATCCCAGTCACGATCGCTAAGCTGCTTCTCCACCCGTCGAAGCAACTCCAAATGGTTCTCCGCTGGTTTGGATGTAATGCAGGACAGCATTCCCATCGCCAGGAAGAGAGTTACCGCCGGCACAGTTTTCAATGATCCTATGCCGACTAGTTGACTGAAGTAGGGCATCGCAAAGCTTCTTGGACCTGCTAAGACTGCAGCAGGGCAACGCAGTTAACTCGAAACGAAAACTGCCAGGTCAGATAGACGGAACCTATTCACGGGACCATTGACTTATCAAACAAGTGAAACAAGTAAGAAGCCCTCGATTCCCCCCGAAAATGCTTCAGACGGTTAAGGTAATGCAATGGGGCGGCTTGTTCCCTGAACAAGCTGCAGATATCTCCCCGGGACTACTGTACCAAATGCTTCATCTGTTCCGTCGGGCCAGTGAACATTAATGGCATCAATGCTTTCAGTTGGCCCAACGCCAAAGACAAGCCACTGGTGATTGGCTGCCAGAAACCCACCCCCCGCATTCACTCGCTTACTGATAGTTCGTCCCGCTACCCGAATAGCGACGGATGCACCAAACGCATCACGATTACTCGTGGTACCAATTGGCTTGATCGCCACCCAGGTATTTCGCGAGTTGGTGTCGTTCTTGAGAAGTGCATAGGGCCTTCCAAGGTGACCCACAGCCAAGTCTTCTTTTCCATCTTTGTTGAAATCGAGCACAGCGACTCCTCGTCCCAAGACTTCTTCTTCAAAGTAAGGACCCGTTTCTTGAGGATTGGCTTCGATAAACCTTTGTCCCATCTGATTCAAGAAAAGTTGACCACGCATGCGGTACGGTAGACCTCGCTCGGGATAGTCATCAACGTGACCGTTGGCCACAAAAATGTCCAAGTAACCGTCATGGTCAACGTCGAGAAACTGTGTTCCAAATCCGAGCATTGGCAGCGTTGGGGCCACTAGTTCAAACTCTCTGGTTTGATCCCGGAATTCACCGGGAGGGCCTTGAACGTACAGCGTATTGTATTCACGCAAGAAATTGGTGACATACAGGTCTTCAAGGTGATCGCCATTCACGTCGCCGATGGCTACACCCATGCAGGCTTGTGAACGCCCCTCGACATCGAAGGCGAGATTCCTGTCAAATGCAAAGTCTTCTATCAAAAGTGGGGATGGCGGGCTGGAAGGCGATCGAATAACCAGCAGCTCGTTCGCTTCCATATCATTGGCTACAAATGCCGCAGGAGTATTGTCTTCTAAAAGCCAGCACGAAAAGACTGTTCCCAGGCCTCGGCCGGGTCGCAACGGTGGCTGATCGCCGATCGTCACTTCTTTCCACTCTCCATCCCCGCTGCTAATCCAGATGTGGTCATTCTCGCCTCGAAAACCTACGGGTGTGCACGACCTGAATTCGGTGTCTCCGCATACTTTCGACCAGCTGATTTCCTCGGTGTAGGTTACGTCGAACAAATCGGGATGACCATCGCTATTGAGATCGGCGATAGCACAGCTGGCCGTCCAATACGGTTGTTGTCGGTTGCCACCTGGCGTCTCTTT